>CAZHXC010000025.1:0-1671 GCA_964536145.1 uncultured Spirochaetales bacterium
TATATTGACCCGTTCCGGTGCTAACCGCAGCAGTGTCGCCAGAGCTGTTCGTATCTTCTGCTTGTAGGGTGACAACGCGGGTTTCTGCAGAATGATAACCGCATCCAGATTGTTGACCGCGAACCCAGCGTCCGCAACGAGCGACGCCGTTTTCTCGAGTAGTGTGATGCTCGAAATGCCCCGGTAGCCGGGATCGGAAGGAGGGAAATGCTCGCCGATATCTCCCAGCGCTGAAGCGCCGAGCATCGCGTCAATTATGGCGTGGATGAGCGCGTCACCATCGGAATGCCCGACGGTTCCGACGGAGGAGGGTATCTCTACACCGCCGAGGACCAATTCCTCTCCCGGTTTCAAAACGTGGATATCGTAACCAAAACCGACTCTCATCATGGCGCCTCTCCGTGCTTATCATATATCGTGCCTGAAGGTGATTTTTCTGTTTGCAGGATCGCCGGTTACCGTGTGTACATTTCCGATAGCATGGTGATAGGCCTCTGCGTCGTCAGGGTACTCCCTGCCTGCTGCCCGGGCTTTGCGGTGCGCCTCGAGAATTTCTGTAAAGCGGAAGCCCTGCGGTGTTTGGGCGCCTACCTCGGTAGTCCGTTCGAGGTGGTTCAATATGATCCCGTCGCTGTCTATCCGTTTTGGCGCGTCTACGTGTGGCACAACCGGTATACAGGCGCCGTATTCCCTCGTTCCCTGCAGCACCGAAGTGATGAGTTCTTGTGATACCCAGGGTCGTGCCGCGTCGTGAATAAGCACATACTCCGGTGATAAGCCGGTCAATGCGGAGAGAGCGTTGAAAACAGATTCCTGTCTCGTTTGACCGCCGGGCACCCAGATGATATCGATAGAGACATCATCGCATACCGAGCGGAGGCTCGATTCACCGTCCGGCGGAAAGGTTATGACGATGGTGTGGAAGGCGCCGTTCCCGACAAACGCCGAGACAGCTCTTTTCAACACGGGCGTGCCGTCTATGACGGCAAGCTCTTTCTTTGCACCGCCCATGCGTGTGCTTTTTCCAGCAGCGGTAATCACCGCCGCTGTGAGGCCATTGTGAAGCGGCCCGTTCACCTTTGTTAGTTGGATTCGAGCTTGCTGAACACAAGCGCTTCCACGTCTTCCTTCGATTTGTTTATGGAGAAGGAGACCTCGTCTACCAGCAGTCTCAGCGCGTTGTCAAAAAGTTTGCGTTCGAGGATTGGAAGCTCCTTGATCTTGCTCCGGTGATACAGCGTTCTCACCACGGTGGCTATATCCATAACACTGCCGCTTTTCAAAAGATCGAGGTTCATCTGATACCTGAGCTTCCAGTCGGTGGAAACCGGTTCATAGTCCTCAGAGATCAGCTTCAACGCTTTCTCAGACTCCGGCTTGCTGACGATAGCCCGTATTCCGAGCTCTTCTGCCTTATCGACAGGAACCATGACGGTCATGTCCGAAACGTCAAGGTATATGATGTAATAAAGGAGCATCTCATCCTTGAAAGGACGCTCTTCAATCTTTATTATCTTACCGACACCTTGAAGGGGGTACACAATTTCCTGATTGACCTTAAATGTCGTCTTTTGAGTAGTTTTCTTGTCTGCGGATTTCATTCACGATATTATAATAAAAATAGGTCTCAAGAGCAACTATCCCGGATGAACCAAAAAGAGAGCCGGGGGC
>CAZHXC010000025.1:1681-13616 GCA_964536145.1 uncultured Spirochaetales bacterium
ATTATAATAAAAATAAGGTCCAAAATCAACTGGTGTGAGCCCGGTATTCCCTGCCTGACGGGTTAGCGGTGCAACCGGAAATACCGGGTGGCTATAGAGTGAAAAAAAAGATAGGTCCGTCGGCCGTTATTTTCCCGCTGTTTATAACGGCGGTGATTGTTGCCGTAATTCTCTTCAGGGAAGAGATTTGGCAGGTTTTCTTTTCATCTGAAACCATACGTGATACCGTCGCCAGTTGGGGTGTCGCCGCGCCGCTCTCTTTTATTGCGCTTCAATTCATTCAGGTGGTGATTTTCGTTATCCCGGGAGAGGTTCCTCAGATCGCAGGCGGCTATCTCTTTGGGATGCTGCTTGGTGCAACGTACTCTGTCATCGGTATCGTGCTTGGTTCCGCCTTCAATTTTCTCCTTGCGAGAATCTTTGGCATACGCTTCGTGCGTGCGCTGTTCAGCAGGGAGCAGCTCGGTAAGTTCGAGACCATTTCAACCTCTTCGCGGGCACAGATAGCTTTCTTTCTGCTGTTTGTCATTCCCGGTATACCAAAAGACATCCTCTGCTACGTCGCCGGTCTGTCTCCAATGCGCTTTCCCGCCTTTCTCTTTGTCTCTATGGTAGGCAGGCTGCCCGGCATTATCGGCAGCGCCGGCATCGGTGGGGCCGCCGCGGCGAGCAGGTGGGTCGTCGCTGGCATCATTCTCGGTGTGGCGTCGTTGTTATTTGTTCTCGGGCTTGTTTTTCGCGAGAGGCTGCAGGGCTTTGTGGAACGATTTGTGGTGAAGCGTGATCCCGACCTGGAGAGTGAGGAGTAGATCCGGATCCTATTTCAGATAGCTCATGATTGTCTCGATGTACTCAGCTCCTCTCATCGGTTTAAGAAAAACCAGGTCAAACCCCGCCTCCTTCAGTGCCGGAACCTGACTGTCATCACTGGTGATCGCGATGAGCGGCACACCGGAACCTTCGCTGCGGATTATTCTTGCCACTTCGCTTCCCATCAACCCGGGCATATACTGATCAAGCAGCACGAGCGCGTACTCGTTCTGTTTGAACAATTCGAGCGCCGCAACACCGTCTTCTGCAAGATCACACCCGATACCGTTCCGTTCGAGCAACAACTCCATCAGCTTCCGGTTTGTGTACTCGTCCTCAGCATAGAGTACTTTTTTCAAGCACAAATCCTTGAATATTTCTTATTATATTATTTATCGTAATATTTCTAAAATATCCACAAGGGCACATCGAAAAACCCACATTTGGGAGGAGCACCAAGAATGTAAGTGTATCGGCGCCTGTGTTCAGGCAAACAACTCTTTTATCTCCTTTTCGTACATCTTGTCGATGACGTGGCGCTTGATTTCCTGTTTTGCAGACAGCTCTTTACTTACCTCAAACTCTTCTGTCAGCAGATGGAATCGGCTGATCCGTTCAAAACTCTTGAAACCGTTCTTAGCGCTCACCAGCTCGTTTATTTCACAGTTGATCAACCCGCGGATCTCCGGGGCTTCAACCAGATCACTATCGGACTGATATATGACGTTGTTCTCCGCGGCGTAGGATTTCAGATTCTCCATGTCTACGACGATCAGCGCGGCGAGAAACTTCCTGTCCTGACCGAGCACCACGCTCGAGGAGATGTAATCGGATTCTTTGAGAATTTCCTCGATTGGCGCAGGCTCCACGTTCTCACCGCCGGAGAGTACAATCGTGTCTTTCGCGCGGCCGACGATTTTTATTTCCCCCTTGTGGGTTTTCATCGCAAGATCACCGGTATTGAGCCAGCCCTCATCGTCTTTTATCGCTTCAGTCAACTCAGGTTTCTTGTAGTAGCCGGACATCACCTGCGGACCGCGCACCAAAAGGACGCCCTGCTCACCCGGGCCCAACTCGTTGCCGTTCTCATCGATTATTTTGAACTCGGTACCGGGAAAAATTGGCCCGATTGTCCCGGGGACCGGTCGTTTTTGGAGCCTCAAGGAGAGCACCGGAGCGGTCTCGGTCATTCCATAGCCCTCGATAAGGAGGATCTCTGCGGCCTGAAAGAAGTCGTCCACCGCCGACGGCAAACCGCCGCCACCGGAAATACCGGCCACGAAGCGGCCGCCGAGGCGTTGCTTGATCTTGCTGAATACCAGCTTGTTTCCCAATGCCCGCAGCGGGTAGAGCAGGATGAACGGCACGATACCTGCAAGAAAATCGAGCACCCGTGAGCGCTTTTTGAACTGAGGAACAAGACCGTGGACGAGATTCGATGCCTTGGAGTGGGCTTTTCCAACGGCAACAAAGAAGAGAAAGAGGGCTTTCTTGATGCCGCCTTCAGACTTGATATTCTGATAGATGCCGTTTCTCAGGAGCTCCCATATTCGCGGTACCGAAGCCATCCAGGTCGGTTTTACCTTGGCCATGTCAGCGACTATCACCTTGCCGATTGGCTTGGAGTAGGCGAGAGCCGAAGCGCTCCCGATTGCGACGTATTGCATGATCCTTTCGAAGGAGTGCCATACCGGCAGCACGCTCAGCCACTTGTCACCCGGACCGGCGGTAATCAGCTCGGGTACGTGCTTCACCTGATGTAGAAAGTTTTTGTGTGACAGCATCACTCCCTTCGGTTCGCCGGTAGTGCCGGAGGTGAAAATGATGGTAACCGTATCGTCCTCCTCTCCTTTTTCGATATCTTCCCGAATTTCCTCAGGGTCTGCCTCATACTCGCTTCTGCCTTTGGCCATCACATCCGAGAAATTCACCACCTCGATGCCCCGCGGTGTTTTGAGATCATCGGGATCATACCCGGAGTCGAGAACGATGAACCGCTTGAGCTTTGGCAGGGATCGATGCTTTTGGAGAATCTTTTCCAGCTGTACGGTGTTTTCGACAAAACAATTTTCGCAGTCGGCAAAATCGAGAATATACTCAAGCTCATCGGCGGTAGAATCACAACCCCTCGGAACATCAATCGCGCCGATGCTCATAAGCGCGATGTCGGCTATCAACCACTCTTTTCTATTCTCAGATATCAAGCCAACGTGATCGCCTCTCGAAATGCCAAGTTTCTTCAGACCGGCGGCAAAGCTGCACACCTCAACGTAGAGCTCCGAAAAAGTTGTCGGCTGGAACTCGCCCGCTGCGTCCTTGGAGAGCTGGGCGGTGTAGGTCGGATATTGCTTCGCAATCTCAGCCAACAGCCTTGGGATCGTGTCTTTCATGTCTCACTCCTGCGGAAGGTTATAACGATGAGTATACCAACACTTGACTTTAGCGGTCGAGGGTAATAGGTTGCTACAGCTATGGTAATCGTTCTTAACCACGATATACGTGAAGAGGAAAAATCAAGTCTCAAACAGTTCCTCACAACCCGGGGATTTCAGGTTCGCGAAATTATCGGAGAGGAAGAAACCATCTTTGGAGCGGTCGGGCTCGTTTCCATCGATCTGCGGGAGGTGGAAATTCTTCCCGGGGTGGATCGGGTAATTCCTATCACCAAGCCGTACAAGCTTGCCTCGAGGGAGTTCAAGAAGAGCGACACCGTTGTCTCGATCGGGCCGGTGAAAGTCGGCGGAATGCGGATAGCGGTGATTGCCGGACCGTGCTCGGTGGAATCGAGAGATCAGATGCTTGAAACCGCCAAGCTCGCGCGCGAATCCGGCGCGGTCATGCTCCGCGGGGGCGCCTTCAAGCCGCGCACATCGCCTTATGCATTTCAAGGTCTTGGCGAAGAGGGGCTCAAGTACCTCAAGGAGGCGGGTGAGCGTGAGGGCATGCCGGTCGTCTCAGAAATCGTGGGAACCGATTATGTCGACCTTATGCGTGATTATGTTGACGTGTTCCAGATTGGGGCACGCAATATGCAGAACTTCGAGCTTTTGAAAAAGGTTGGGGCCTCGGACAAACCGGTGGTCTTGAAGCGGGGTTTTGCGGCTACCATCGAAGATCTCCTCATGGCCGCGGAATATCTGCTTGCTCAAGGAGCAGAGGATGTCATTCTCTGCGAGCGGGGTATCCGTACATTTGAAACCTATACGCGTAACACTCTCGATATCTCTGCAATCCCGGTAATACGAAAACTGAGCCACCTGCCGGTTATCGTCGATCCGAGCCACGCCACCGGCATCCGGAACAAGGTGCCGCCGATGGCGCTCGCCTCAATTGCAGCCGGAGCAAACGGGCTGCTTCTGGAGATACATCCGCAGCCCGACAAGGCGGTTTCCGACGGCCCGCAATCGCTCTATCCGGAGCAATTTGAAAAACTGATGCGAGATATCGAAGTGCTTGCCCCGGTGGTGGACAAAGAGGTGGCACGGTTGCCCGCTCCCGATCGCGATGCGATACGCGGGGCCAAATCGACAAAAGCGGAAGGTGCGCCGGAGCTTGCGACAGACGCGGGAGCGCAATCCTTGGAAGACCGCGTAGCCTTTCAAGGCGAACACGGTGCATTCAGCGAATTGGCACTGCGGCGCTATTTTTTGTCGGACAGCGTAGAATCGGTACCGTGTGCTGATTTCAGGAGCGTTTTTGAAAGTGTCCTTGCGGGGAATTCCAGGTACGGGATCATTCCGATAGAAAACTCCCTTTCCGGATCGATCCATGAGAACTACGACTATCTTCTCCAGTATCCCGATATCAGGATCGTTGGTGAAAAGAAAATCAGGATCATCCACAACCTGATCGGGTTTGAAGGAACCGATCTGCAAGAGATAGAGGAGATCTACTCTCATCCTCAGGGGTTAGCCCAATGCGGGCGGTTTCTCGAATCCCTGCCTCAGGCCCGCCGGGTGCCGTTTTACGATACCGCAGGATCTGTGGCGCATGTAAAGGAGAGCGGCAACAGGAAATATGCCGCAATAGCCAGTGCCCAGGCGGCAAAGGCCTACGGTTTGACGGTACTCAAAGAGGCAATCGAAACAAATCCGCGGAACTACACCCGCTTCTTTGTCATTGCAAGACAGGAAGAGCCGGCTGAACCCGGCGCCGATATGGCATCCGTTGTCTTTTCAACCCCCGACAAGCCGGGGGCGCTGTTTCACTGTCTGCAGATCCTCGCGGATGAAAGGTTGAACATGAAAAAGCTCGAGTCGAGACCCATTGCCGGAAAACCGTGGGAGTACATGTTTTACGTCGATTTGGAGCTGTCGCCGGATGAGTCTCAGTATTCTAATGCTTTCGAGCGCCTGAGTGAAGCCACCGATGATTTCAGGGTTCTTGGAGTATTCAAGGCCGCCGTATAAGCTACTGTTGATATTTTCGGTCGCGCGCGGCGTGATTACTCGTCCATACCGAGTTTTTTGAGCTGCTGTTGCTCTTCTTTCCTCGAAACGTACTCGTGGCGGAGCTGGTTTGCCTTTAGCACGGCGTTACGGATTGCGTTTACCTCGAGTTTGACACCGCGAAGCTTTCCGCGATTGTTTGCGTCCATCTCATCCTGGAAGTAAGAGTGCAGCGCCGGCAGCAGCCTGATGATCTTCTGGATTTCACCGATGTTGCGCTCGAGGAGCGTGTATATTTCGTCTTCGTACATCGATTCCAGCCTGGAGTATGACGAGTTAGCCTTGCTTCCATAAGAGGCGAGTAGTCTGGCTGTTTGAACTCCCTTGCTGTGAAAGGTGTCAAAATCGATCTTGAGGGGCTTTGCCACCGCCGTAACCGGGTCGACGATTTCCAGCTCATACACCCGGTTTTCCGGTTTTTGCCCTAACAGTTTGGCAAACCATCTTCGAAAAGGGCTGTCGAGCTTCTTCCTGTACTCCTCAACGATCGTACTGCTCTCATTGAGCTTTGCGAGCGCGCGCTCCGCCGGTTTGCCCGCCGCCGAAAGAAGACGCACAGCTTCGAGCAGCAGTGCGCGGTAGTCGATCTGTTTCTTGCGGGCCGCCCGCTCCTGTTCTATCGTGAGTTTTTTGAGAACAGCTTCACGCTTTTCAGCAGAATCCGAAGTATAATCCTCGTCGAGAATCTCCTTTACGAGGTCATCATAGTAGGGCATACCCGGCATAAATTCCGCGAAGCGTTTTTTTATGAGCTCGAGCGTGGAGGCCCGTTTTGTATGGACCGCCTCAGGAGAGAGCTTTTCCAGATCGGGTATGGACTGTCTCACTTCGAGTTTGTAGCGCTCTCTGTGATACGTGGTCAATTGCTTCAGCGTCCGGCTGATCGCGCCGCAGAGGTCGGCGAGTTGGCTTTGAGCGTTGTTGATGACCTGTATGGAAAACGTATCAGACCCGCCGCGCACCTTGTTGATCATCTCTGCAATCAGCCGTGTATTGATCTGAGTTGATGTGGTTGAGATATGGTTCCAGTTTATGAAAGTGATCAATCCGATAAGCAGCTTGATTCGTTTGAGCGAGAGATACTCTACGGTGAACTGGTAGTAACGAAGCAGAAAATCGAGCTGGCTATCGAACAGAGAGAGCCGCACTCCCATTTGGTCGGACTTTTCCATCTCCGCCACCGGCGTGCCTGGTGGTAGTTGGATCTCGGATATTTTGTGTTCTTCCTTGTATGGGTCTTCCCGTACGAGTGACTTCCGCAACAATACATTGTGAAAATTTTGAAAAGTGTTGTGTATTGTTTCGAACCTTGCTTTCACCTCGGGCAGTGCGGTTTGATTCAGATGCTTTTTTTGAGCCTCAAGGGCGTGCTCGAGTCTTTCTAAGTAGGAGGAGGTCTCTTTCATCTACTCGATCATTATGAGATAAAATGACAGCTCTGACAATCACGGTTTTCTTAAGAAACCGTCTGACCGGAGGCAGAAATGGGAAGAATTGAGGGATTTCGTCCGGAAAAGCTCGTGTGCGGTGTGCTTGTGAGCAAAACAGAGCTCATGGATGGTGTGAAGGAGCGTCTCAGCGCAGAGTTCGGCGCCGCTGACTTTGAAGGCGGTCCTCTTCCATTCACCTTTACCGGGTACTATGACGATGAGATGGGAAGATCGATCACCCGGTTTTTCCTCGCCTTTGAACAGTTGGTGGCCCCTGACAAACTTGCCGACTTCAAGATTCTCACAAATGAAATCGAATCCCGTTACACCGAGGACGGAAATCGCCGTGTAAACATAGACCCTGGTCTAATCTCTTTACAACGGCTCATTCTTGCCTCTACAAAGGACAATGGCCGGAGGATCCCTCTCGCAAAGGGGATCTATGCTGAGATCACCCTCGTTTTTACAAACGGTGCCTTTCACCCCGTGGCTTGGACCTATCCTGATTACTCTTCTCCCGAATACCTGGCGATCATGAGAGAGATCCGCGAAATATACAAATCGCAGCTGAAGCAATTGTGATGTTTTCTTGTTACCGACAGATGGATGAAACTTCTCGCGGTGCTCCTGTTTGCCTGTCTCCTCTCCTGCGGTGTCTCTACTCATACAGAGATAGTTGTCGAGTTTCCTCCGTTTCCCCCCTTTTGGCCGGAAGAGCTTGTCTCCGCTCCCATGGAGCTCAGGTATCTGGAAGGGCCGGGAAGAGTTGGTGAGGTAGTGCTTGCGCCCGGGGTGAGGCAGACGCGGGTAAGGATTCAGAAGCTTCCGGTTGTTCCTTTCGCTGCGAGCCCGTCATTTGGAGAGCCTCCTGCAGCACTGGGCAGTTGCGGCGGAGTCTATCCGGCGGACTGTCCGGAACACGGTGAAATCGTTGTCCTTACGTGGGAAGAAGGCTTCCTTGCCGACATGCTTGTAAGCTGTGCAGCCTCCGGCAACGCGGTACAGGCGGTCAATGTCGAAAAACTGCAATCCGAAATTATGGAGCGCTCCGGCGGGAATCCCCGGCTGCTGCAGGCCGCCACGCTACGCTCCGCTATTGTGAACGGAACACTGAATTACCGGAGTTTGCGGTTACAGCCGGTCTACGAAGTCTCCCTGGAGGCCTCACCGGGGAGGTGGATATCCGGAGATCCGCTCAGCCCGCTGCCGATAGCGTGCGACGGTGTTCTCCGGCTGTCGGGTCTTTCCGAAGGGATGTATTCATTCTTTCTGTTAGGAGGATCACAGCGGATCGATATTCACCTCTCCGCAACCGGCTGGACTGCCGTTCACTTCGCTAGGGAAGCCGGAGCAGCCGGGAATTGGTGAGTACCTCGTGGCCGGTGGCGGTAATCAGAAAGTCGTTCTCCAACCGCACACCCCCGGCTTCAGCATGATAGAGCCCGGGTTCGATGGTAAAGACCATCCCCGGCTCCAGGGTGACATCGGCCTCTGCGGCGGATCTGAGCAGGGGCGCCTCGTGCACTTCGAGCCCGATACCGTGTCCAAGACTGTGGGGCATGGCGTATCCCTCGCGGGCAAACACCTCGTCAACGGCTTCTGCGATGCTCGAGGTACCGGTGCCGGGACAGGCCATCGAAGATGCCGTCTCATAGGCCTCCTGTACGAGTGAAATCATCATCTCCTGCCGCAATTCGGTCCTGCCTCTGACCACCGTGAGGGTTACATCGCTCGAATAACCGGCAACGTTGACGCCAAAATCGAGTATCGACAAACCGGTGGTGCCGAACGGTGATGCGGTACGCGCGGGGAAGGCGTGGATGCCAAAGCTCCGGTCAGGACCGGCGGCCAGCGTCTGAAAACCCATCGCCTCGGCGCCTCCTGCAAGGGCGGCGCCCTCGAGATGAAGGGCCACCTCAGCCTCGGTCCTCAGCGCTCCGCTCTTTACACCATCCTCTATTTCGTCTATGAGCTCGTCAGTCAGCGCGCACGCCTTTCGCAAAATGCCAAGCTCTTCTTCATCCTTTACCATACGCCGGCGCTGCAGATAGCTCGAGACGCCTTCATTACGGCAGAGGATCGTAAAACCGCTGAGCACCTCCCGGAGCCTTCCGAGCCGGAGGTGGCCGGTATCCGAAGGAACCTCGATGCTTGCACCGGACCCGAGGTCTTTCCTCTTTACGATGCTTTTGAGCGCTCTCTCGAGGTTTCTCCCGTAATCGGTATAGGGGATTATTTCACCGGCGGTTGCCAATTGGTGAGCGAGCAGCTCGTCCCAGGGAAGGAGGATGGATTTCCCGGACGGGAAGAGAAAGAGCAGCGACCCATAGGGCATTCCGGTCAAATAACGGACATCCGCGTCCGCGGTGATCAGGGCCATCGCCGTGTCAAGCTCACCGAGCCGGGCAGCAGCCTCTTTCTGCCTTTTCTCGTACATCATGATGATTGTTCAGGAGGCCACGATATTGACGAGCTTGTCGGGTACTACGATGACCTTCCGCACCTGTTTGCCCGCGGTAAGCTCCTCGATTCGCGGCGCCTCGAAGGCCAGTTTTTCGGTCTCTTCCTTTGAGGTTCCCGCATCGATTTCCATTTTGCTCCGTACTTTACCGTTGATCTGGATCACCACCGTTACCCGCTCTTCCACGGTGAGAGCCTCGTCGTATTCCGGCCATGGCGCGTTTGCAACCGATTCCTCATTACCGAGGCCTTGCCACAGTTCTTCCGCCAGATGGGGCGCGTAGGGCGCGAGCAACCTGACAAAGGGGTCCCATGCCTGCCGGGAGAGTTCCTTCACCTTATACAGCTCGTTTATGTAGATCATCATCTGGGCGATGGCGGTGTTGAACTCTATGCCTGCGGTATCTTCGCTTACCTTCTTGATCGTTTTGTGAAGCAATCTCACGATCTCTTCTGCCGGAGGATCATCGGTGAGGTTCCGTCCCGATAGCCTGTACAATCTGTCGAGAAATCTGTGCACACCGGTAATACCCTGGGTGGACCACGGCTTTGATACTTCAAGAGGCCCTAAGAACATCTCGTACATCCGCATCGAATCGGCCCCGTATTCGGCTACCACATCATCGGGATTGATCACGTTTCCGAGGGATTTGGACATTTTCACGCCACCCTCGCCCAGGATCATCCCCTGATTTATCAAACGCATAAACGGCTCATGAGTATTGACCACACCGATATCGTAGAGCACCTTATGCCAGAACCTCGAGTAGAGCAGGTGGAGCACCGCGTGTTCCGCGCCCCCTACATAGAGATCGACAGGCATCCAGTAATCAATTTTTTCCCGTGAGGCGAGCTCCTCGTCGTTCTCAGGATCGAGAAAACGCAGATAGTACCAGCACGATCCTGCCCATTGCGGCATGGTGTTGGTCTCCCGCTTTGCAGCGGCGCCGCAGGTGGGGCATTGAGTGTTCACCCACTCATCGATGGCGGCGAGGGGTGACTCACCGGTCCCCGTGGGCTTGTAGCTATCGACTTCCGGGAGGGTGAGGGGGAGCTCTTCGTAGGGAACCGGGACAATTCCACATGAGTCGCAGTGCACGAGAGGTATCGGTTCTCCCCAGTATCGCTGCCGGGAGAAGATCCAGTCTCTGAGTCTGTAGTTTACCGCCGGCTCTCCGGCGCCGCGC
This sequence comes from uncultured Spirochaetales bacterium, assembly GCA_964536145.1. Taxonomy (GTDB): domain Bacteria; phylum Spirochaetota; class Spirochaetia; order ARS1246; family ARS1246; genus JAFGHN01. The sequence continues at coordinate 12,017 of CAZHXC010000025.1, forward strand.
TCTGAAAGCCAGGCGATTATCTTTTCCTTGAACTCCTGCGTAGGAAGACCGTCGAACTGGCCTGAATTGACTGCAACTCCTTCTTCTATAAACGCTTCATCGAGCTCATACAGGCTGCCGTCCTTCGAAACGACCTGGATAATCGGCAATTCGTACTGTTTGGCAAACTCGAAGTCCCGTTCGTCGTGAGCGGGAACCGCCATGATTGCTCCGGTGCCGTAAGAGATCAGGATATAGTCGGATATCCACACCGGAATTTCTTCACCGTTGACCGGATTCACCGCATAGGCGCCGGTGAATACGCCGGTTTTCTCCTTTGCCAGATCGGTCCGCTCGAGATCCGACTTTTGAGACGCCGCCTGCACGTACTCTTCAACCGCTTCCCGCTGCCCGGGGGTGGTGATGGTTTCGACAAGCGGATGCTCCGGTGCAAGTACCATGTAGGTGGCGCCGAAAAGGGTGTCCGGCCGGGTGGTATAGACTTCGATGCTTCCTTTGCCGCCGGAAAGCTTGAAGGTGACGTTCGCGCCGGTGCTTTTGCCTATCCAGTTACGCTGCATTGCCTTTATCGATTCGGGCCATTCGAGAGTATCGAGATCATCGAGGAGCCTGTCCGCGTATTCGGTGATTTTCAGCATCCACTGCTTGAGGGGCTTTCTCTCAACCGGGTGGTTTCCCCGCTCGGAACGCAGGCCATCGGGAGTGGTGATCACCTCTTCGTTGGCGAGCACCGTGCCCAACGCTTCACAGAACCACACCGGCACTTCCGACTCATAGGCGAGCCCCTTCTCATAGAGCTTGAGGAATATCCATTGGGTCCACTTGTAGTAATCCCGTTTGTGGGTTGATACTTCCCGGGTCCAGTCGTAGCTGAACCCGAGTGACTGAATTTGGGTTCTAAACCGCTCTATGTTTTCCTCGGTGGTCACCTTCGGGTGGGTGCCGGTGTCTATAGCGTAGGTTTCGGCGGGAAGGCCAAAGGAATCAAACCCCATCGGGTGGAGGACATGGTAGCCTTTCATCCGGAGGTATCTGCAGTAAATATCGGTGGCGGTGTAACCTTCCGGATGTCCGACGTGCAGGCCCGCCGCCGACGGATAGGGGAACATGTCGAGGACATAGCGGCGTTTTTCCTCCGGTACCGATGGGTCCTCAGTTACACAGAAGGTGGAGTGCTTCTGCCAATACGCCTGCCATTTTTTTTCAAGCTCGCGAAAGGGGTACTTGTCCATGGGCCGAATAATACAGAGAGGTATCCGGAGCGTCAATGTTGAGAAAGAGTTGCAGCGCCGCCTTACGGCCACACCCCCGTAGAGACGAACTCCTCGTACTTTTGTTGTGTCTGTTTTAGAAGCTCCGGGATGTCCAGATCATAGGGACAGCGGGGAACACAGTCACGACATTCGGCGCAATTCTTTGACTGCTCGATGGCAGGTCCAAGCATCGCTATCGCCCGTTCCTTTGTCATCCTCTTCACCGAGCCTTTGGCGACAAGGATGGTGCTGATCCTGATACCTTCCGGACACGGCTGACAGTAATCGCAGCGATGGCACCACGAGGTGCCGAGCTCTTCCCGCAACTGCTGCATCACCGCACGGTC
>CAZHXC010000026.1:0-7579 GCA_964536145.1 uncultured Spirochaetales bacterium
AGGCATCCACGAGCTCGGTAACCGTGCTCTTTGCATATTGAAATGACGTGCCAAAGAGATCCCGCAAAGCGATACCCAGGGAGAACGGACCAAGCGAGGCTATGGTACCCGCATCAATTGCCAGCCCGACACCATGATACACCGGCGCGTTTATTTCAAGATCTCCGGAATCATCCGAGAGCAAGCTGGTAAAGGTAGCGATACCGAGCCTGGGCACTCGAATCCTGTACATCGGACGAAATGCACCGCCCACGCGAACTGTCACCGGTCCTACATATATCGGAAGTGCAAAACCACCAACAAACCCCACGGTAACATGGGAATCGACGTTGATTCCCAAAGTGTTCGGTCCGCGGGCGAATACATCGGCAACATAGATCAACCCGAGCCCGAGTCCGTTACCCACAAATCCCACACCCGCAGAGGCACCGGCGCCAAAGCCGGGTCCTGTCAACAAATCGTTCAAGCCTGAGATAGCACCCCCCGGGTCTTTGACTATACCGCTCAACGAAGCAAGCAGCGCTGAATCAGGTAGTGCGTAGATCCAGGGCATTACCGATAGAATCGTGAGCGAGAACTCCTCACCCGCGAATGAAGCCGGATTTGAGAACAACGAATAGAAACCGTGACCGTTCGCGTTGAAAGAGCCGCCCTGCCCCATCACTTCAGCACTTTGCACGGAAAACGACGGCTCATAGGTGGTAGCAGACTCAGCGCTCAGCGTGCTCGAGACGAGAATCAGTACGAATATAGACAACATCCTGCGTCCCATCAGCTCCCCTTAAGCAGAAAAAAGGTCTTTCAGACCGGAGGCATTGAGGATATTCATCAGTGCAGTATTCTCTTCCAGTGGATTGTTCTCGAGTGAAAAATCATCCGGGAACGGCTCGTCATTTACTACAACTGCTTCCAGCTCTTCCGGTGAGAGCAATTCGGGTCGGTCACCATCGGTATCGACGATCTCGGAAATCAGAATTGCCACAATCGCGTCCTGAGCGATTTCTCCTGTATTGCCGTCTTCTTCAGCCACAACTTCACCGGCTTGTGTCGTGTTCAACTCGATTTTGGCCACCAAGACCGCCGCTTCCTGCTTGTCGGCGACCGCCGCGTCCGAGCCGGCGGCATAGATTTCGGTGAGGCCTCCGATAACCGCACTTCGGGTTTCATCATTACCGGCGATATCCTCAAAAAAAGTCTCCGATTCAACGAGATCTGAAACACTGGAGAGCAGTTCTGCATCTGTCATAGCTTGAAAGCTTGCGGCTGACGGGGTTTCCGGCGTGTCGAGCTCCGAAAACAGGTTGAATGTGAGTAACGCTTCACAACCAATCAGAAAGAGCAACAGAAAGGCAAGAGGTAACAGCCCGACTATCCGTTTCATTGTCACTCCTTGCGGGGGAGCCGAGATCATAGAAGAAATATACAGCACCGGTCCGCCAATAACAAAGAAGAGTCTATCCGGCGGTTTTCCCGCCTGTTTTGCCGGCTTACACACCGGTGTCAGGCAGATGACACCATCCGAAAGGGTCCTCTAACGCTATTATCGGTATGAAATGATGCTAACCTTGATCTAACTCTGACTGTACGCGAGTTCGCCCGCGGTCCGCATCGAGAAGATTTGGATTAAGCTGAAGGGCTCGTTCGTATGCTTCGAGTGCATGAACGTAGTCCGACGCCATTTCTCTCGCATAGCCGAGTCTGCTCCACCATACCGATATATTCGGGGAGTGGTAGAGGGCGGTGGAGAACGCGATATCGGCATGATTATACTCCTCAAGCCGAATGAATAGCTCGCCCATGAAATAGTAGACTCTGTCAATGCGGGGCCCTGTGTCCGCGATAGCGACATATCGCTCAAAAAGTCTCAACGCCTCGAGGTTGTTACCGAGATAGAAATTCGCCTCCCCGAGCACTTCTATGATGCGAGGATCATTCGGCGCAAAACTGTACACTTCGGTTGCATGCTCAAAGGCCTCCTGGTAGCGCCCCAATGCAATGAGACTCCAGCACAAAACCGAATACGAATCCCGGCTTCTCGGATTGGCTTCAAGCTCCTCGAGACATATCTCAACCGCTCTTTCGTAGTTACCATCATTGTAATTTGCCAGCGCATCAGGCCTGTCGTCCGTCTGTGCGTGAACCAAAGTGGCGGAAAGAAAAACGGCGAAAACGATAGAAATCCCCTTCATATCAGCTCTTTTCCCTGGATTCCGGCTCCCGTACCATCTTACACATGCCGTTAAACCGGCAGCCGCTTTCCATTACAATTTCCGGCGCGGTGATGTCGCCGTCTACGGTGGCTGTCGAAAAAAGCTCTACCCGGGATTTTGCAAATATGTTTCCCTTAATTCTGCCCTTGAGCGAGACTACATTCGCTTCTATCTTCGCTTCAACCAAAGCGTCATCTCCAACATAGAGGTCTCCGAGGGCATGTATAGTTCCGTTGAACTTGCCCTTGATCATAAGCGGCTTATTGAAAGACAACTCGCCGGTAAAATCTATATCTTCCGCAAGTATCGTATCAATTTCAGTTTCCTCTATTTTTCGAATGCGTAATTCCGACATGAATTGACTCTATATTTCGACACCATGGACTGTCAAGGCGATAAACCTACTCGACAAACCTGATTACGACTGTAGCTGATTTTGTATTTTCCGTAAGGATGATTGCAGATGCTCACGCATCTGTTTGGTATAAGGATTGAACCGCTGAAGATCGACAAAGAGCTGAAATGGATCGTTACACGTCTGTTCGATAATTTCCAGCAGTTTTTCATATCCTTTCGTGGCGATAGCACTCGGTTCCAACCCCAGATCAAAGAGCACCCTGCCCATAAAGTGGGTAATTCCCTGCGTATAGGCCGCTTCGCGGTCATGTTCTTCCGGTGTCAAGTTGAGCACGTCCAGCCCCATATCGGCAAAACCGCGCCGCCAGTATTCTTCTACGTCCTTGCTCGTGCGAACCGGGCAATAGGCAAGCGGAAGCCCCTCTATCCCGTTCTTTCCGGAATCCGGGCCAAACATCGGATGCGTGCCGATGATATTCACACCATTGGGCAACAGCCGGTCCATCAATTCAACCGGATACATCTTTACAGAACAGGTATCAAAGATGGTGGTTCCGCTATGCAGGTTTGATGCAATCCTTTCCACAACTTCTTCCATTGCGGAAATGGCTACGCAAAGGAAGACGGCGTCACTTGCGAGGAGTTCTTTTTCGCTCACACGGGCGACACCTCGCGGGGTTTCCCTACCGGCGCTTCTCGAGAATGCTACTACATCAAAGCAATGAGCCAGACACTTTGCCCAGAAGAATCCAAATCTGCCGAGGCCGTAAATACCAACACGCATAACGTGGTCAGTATACCGATTTTGCGGACCGGACGATACCATCCAAAGAAACCCGCAGTCGGAGGATCACTACAAAATACTTGCACCTTAAGCGGACACCCTCTATGATGCAGTGTATGAATGTCCTGATCGTCGGTTATGGAAGTATGGGGAAAGAGATTGAAAAAATCCTCCACGAAAGAGATCACACAGTAGTCGCCCGCATAGACCCGGCGGCGGACGGCGCCGACGCCGAGAGCCTGACACCTGAGACGGTAAAAGGAGCCGATACGGCAATTGAGTTCTCGCTCGCCGCAGGTGTCGTCGAGAACGCAGCTTTCTACGCCAAGAGCAATATTCGTGCGGTTGTAGGCACTACCGGCTGGGATGAAAAAGTTCCCGAGGTCCGGGCCCTCTTCAAAGACGGCGGTTCATTTATCTACGGATCGAATTTCAGCATAGGCGCGCATCTATTTTTCAACCTCGTAGAAAAAGCGGCAGCGTTGATCTCGGATCTTCCGACCTATGATATCATGATGTACGAGATTCATCATAAGAACAAGAAAGATTCACCTTCAGGTACGGCGCTACTCACGGCAAACCGGATACTCAATGCCAACAAAAACAAAAAGAGAATCGTAACCGAGCGTCTCGACAGACGGCCCGAACCGGACGAATTGCACGTCGGGTCTGTCCGCGGCGGCGCGGAACCCGGACAGCATGCGGTTATTCTCGACTCGGCTGCTGATTCGGTAGAGATCCGACACCGTGCCCGCAGCCGGGCAGGTTTTGCCGTTGGCGCGGTACTTGCGGCCGAATGGCTTCAGAAGAAAGAGGGATTCTTCACAGTTGAGGAATTTTTGAGCGATATGGGGATAGAAGGAGAGACCGTATGAGATTTGAAGGCGTGTACACGGCAATGGTAACGCCGTTTAACAAAAGCAGAGAAGTCGATGAGACCGTGCTGAGAGAGCTCGTAGACTTTCAGATTTCCGAGGGCGTTACCGGGCTTGTTCCGATGGGAACCACCGGCGAATCGCCTACTCTTGATACCGATGAGCATATCCGGGTAATCGAAGTGGTGGTAGAGCAGGCCAACGGCCGCGTACCGGTCATAGCCGGAACCGGATCCAACAGCACCAGCGAAGCTATCGAACAGACAAAACTGGCCGCCGAAATTGGCGCAGACGCGTCGCTGCAGATCGCTCCTTATTACAATAAACCTACCTCCGAGGGCTTTTACCGGCACTTCGCCGCGATAGCAGATTCCTCCGATTTGCCGCTGATCGTCTACAATATCGCCTCGCGCACCGGAAAAAACATCGATAATGAAACGATGCTGCGGATCGCCTCCATACCTACGGTTTTCGGTGTAAAAGAGGCAAGCGGAGACATGGGACAGGTGACCGATCTCATCCTCAGGAAGCCCGATTCTCTCGATATCCTCTCAGGGGATGACAACCTGACGCTGCCTATCATCGCCCTCGGTGGTACGGGCGTCATATCGGTCGCCAGCAATCTCATCCCAAAGGAAATGGAAGAACTCGTAGCGGCGGCAGTCGCGGGTCATATCGAAAAAGCGCGGGAAATCCACTACAAGTTGCTGCCGTTTTTCAAGGCCTTGTTTTTTGAGACAAATCCGATTCCGATTAAGGCCGCCATGGCGGAGGCAGGGAAATTGGAAGAGGTATACCGGCTTCCGATGTGCCCCATGTCAAAACCTGCGCGCAAAGCCCTGAGTGATGTGCTAAAAAAGATGAAGCTCCACTAACGTTTCGCAGGGAAGGAGCTGCCCGGTGCACCCGTGCCGGGCGCCCAGGCAGGCCGCAATGTACGGCTCCGCGAACAGCCCACAGACTCCAAAAATTCTATTGTAGTTTTTCCACTGCCGCTTCCGCGTCGCGTTCCACAGATGAAGGCCAGTTCGATATCTGCACGGCCATGAGCTCTTCAAAAGCCGCCGGGTCACCTATTTCTCCAAGAGTGTTGATCACGCTCCTGACAAGCCGGTAATCGGCGGGGATGAGACCCGCAAGCTGCCGCTCGTTCTGCGTTCTCAAGAATCGTATGAGTGCACCAACCGCCTCACGGCTTCCATCTGCTTCAAGAGCGTCAACCGCTGTCAGTTGTTCATTGATGTCAAACTGTCTGAACAGAATCTCTTCCAGGTAGGGCACCACCTCGGTGCCGGCTGGTCCGTAGGCGATCAGCATCTCCAGGCCCAGTTGTCTCAACCGCCCGAGAGTGCTCTGTTCAGAGGGATTCGCAGGCTCGTTAATCAAGCCCTGCCTGATCGCCTCGGCGGCTACCGCCGCTTTTCCCGGATCAGGCGCCTGAGACCTGTTGGCGACTTCAAGTGCCTCCAATTTGACCGCGTACTCAGACTCCAATCGTACGAGTCCTTTGAGCATTTCGGTGGGATCGTTTACCAGCGTATCGAGGACTCGCTCCGCCTGTTGTCTCACGGTGCTGATTTTGGAATACCATCCAATTGAGGCAAAGAACAGCGGCGTAAATCCCACCGGCTGCCTGAAACGCTCAAGTGCGAGAACCGCTGAAAGGGCAAGCACCTCCGAGTCTTTGTCCTGCGCCTCCAGATCTATATTGAGGTTGAGATTTCTCAGGAACAAGGCTATGTCATCCGCGTAATCCGGATCTGTAGTTCGCCCGAGTGCCAGTATCGCCTCCGCCCGGAGATACACGTCATCGGCGTTCTGAAATACGTGAAACAAAAGATCGGAGTATCCGGCGGCTTTCATTTCGCCAAGACGGCGCACGATAAGTTTGGTCAGGGCCACATGGCGAGTTTTTAGAGTGTATGACAGACCATCAGTCGGGGTCTCATTGAGCTCGGCCAGCGCCGAACCCAAAAACGGCACAATTGAAGGATCGTCCAGTTCTACGAGCCCCTGCATGATGGAGAGCTTTCCTTCGTAGCTATTTGCTCTGTTGTATAGTCTCGACCACATCGTAGTCACCTCATCCGCGAAAACCGGAGTGGTCGACAAGAGAGCTGTGAGAAGTGCTGCTATTACTATCCTTTTCATTTGGCCACCTCTACATAGCTGTATTCCTTTGTTTCGATAACCTGTCCTGTCCGGTCGTATCTGACTGAAGTGACCAGGTTCCCTTCCTCGTTATATTCGTATTGTTCCGAGCCTATCTTCCTCGTCCGGACATAGGTTTCCTTTTCCGACAGTTGCCCATCGACATAGGTATATCTCGTTTTTTCGAGCTCGTTGTTGTCGATGTCGGTAATTAACTCGAGAATGGGATTGCCGGCGGCGTCAAAGGTTCGTTCGAGGATTTCCCGCAGATCCCCGGCAGCGTCAAACATCTCAACACGGGTGTTTCTGCCGTCTTCATATATGTACTCGGCGAAACCGAGCACAAAGCCGTCATCCGACAGGATTTCCCAACGGTTCTTCCGCCCCTGCGGATCGTAGGTATAACGATACCCGTAGATCAGGTTTCCATCTGCATCGAGGAGCTCCTCTCCGACAAGTCTACCCCGCTTGTCATAGCCATATGTGTGACTTGAGAGCAACTCTCCAAAGCGATCCGTTTTTTCAGATAAGACTACCCGGCGTTCGCCGTAGGTATGCTTTACCCGGCCTGCAGAGCTGCCGTCACCAAAAAACGTCTGCTCCTCTACAAGCAAACCGTCCAGATAGACCATTTTGGTAACCGTGTCCAGGACACCGTTTGCGAGATACGATGAGATGCTCGCAAGTTGGTACTCGGTAACCTCCTCAGCTGATTCGGTAGCGGCGATTGCCGTCTCCGTAGCAGCGCCGCCTCCGGTATCCTCAGCCGCCGTAGATTCCGGCGGTGCGGCTTTTTCTCCATCAGGTGCAGTTGCGCACCCGAACACTATGAACGACAATGCAAGCAGCAAAAGTATCGACCATTTCACGTTCTCCTCCTATTACGTAGCATGCCGGTTGCTCGATGAAGTGTATGTACTCACGATAACCGCGAGATCTGCGACCTGTTCCGGCGAAAGTGTTTCCGGCCGCAGGTTGAGGTTAAAGCCGGCTCTCTCCGCTTCTTCCCAGACTTTTTCTACGTTGCCTTTGGCAACCGCCATTTTGAGATTGTTTCTTATTGTCTTTCTTCTCCCAGCAAATATCGCCCGTGCGCCGGCAAGAAGCACCCGCGCGGGCACATTGCGGTCCGTCGTACGCGGCTCGAGCACAAGCATCGTGGAACGTACCCTCGGCGCCGGAAAAAATGATCCCGGCTTGAG
>CAZHXC010000026.1:7589-13545 GCA_964536145.1 uncultured Spirochaetales bacterium
TCCCCAAGTTTCTCTATCCGCCAGGTCAATGCACACAGCACACTGAAGGAAGAGTAGTCGGAAGACCCCGGACCGGCGGTCATCCTCGCGGCAGCCTCCTTTTGCACGGTACACACCATACGGCGAGGCGACACGCCACCCTCAATAAGGGAAAGGAATATCGCGGCGGCGCTGTTGTATGGGAGATTGCCCACAATGATATCCGGATTTCCGATGGTTTCACGAACCTGAGGCCAGGTTTTGACAAAATCACCCTCAACGATAGTGATTTCCTTATTGTCAACAAACATCTCCCGCAAGAGCTGGACAAATCCGTGATCGATTTCAAAGGCAACAAGCCGTATCTTTTCACGGGACAGTTTTGTGGTGAGGGAACCTATCCCCGCGCCTATCTCCCAAACGGTTTCTCCGCCTTGAATAGCAAGTGCATCCACAATTCTTTTTCTTGCACTTGCGTTCACAAGAAAATTCTGACCGTATCGTTTATTTGTCGTAAGGCCGTTGCGTTTGAGAATTCTCTCAATTTCCCTTGGGGAATCAAGCTCAACGTCCCTTATATCTATACTCAATGTAAGCCCGCCATATCAAATATAAGGCGAAGGCAACACCAACGGCCAATGCGGCGCCCGGTTCTACAGGTATTCCCGGAACCTGGGCGAAACCGGTCACTACAGAGCCGATCAGCCTCCGTGCCTGTTCCATAACATGAATGGCGCTTTGACTCAAGATGATAGATATCAGACCCGGTTCAATCACCAGGCTTGCAAGCGATAATAGTACAAAAATCAACCCGGCCCAGAGATAGACAACGATAACCGGTGTGATGACCATTGATGCAACAACCCCAACAGGATATATGGCGCCGAACCGGGCCGCGACTACCGGCGCTGTAGCAATCTGTGCGCCTACCGACATTGCAAGCGGAAGCGAGAGTGCCCTGGGGAGGTACGCGGAAAACGGCCCGGCAATATCCGATCCCACCGTCATAATACCCAGAAGCGCCAGAAAGGACAGCTGAAATGAAAGGCTCGCTGGTGAGCCCGGATCGATTTCGAGAACACAGATGAGGGCGATAGCGAGCAACGAAAGCGAGTCAGGTCTTCGGTTGCCGACAATTCGAGTTGATGCGAGCAGGTACATGACAGCCGCACGCAGCAATGACGGCTTGAAGCCGACGAGCCAGACATAGAAGCCGAGAAGCGGGAGGCTAAGAAGATACGCCTTGCCGGTTGAGAAGAACGGCTTTGCCGCCACCAATAGAAAACCTGCTACTATCCCGAGATGCATACCGGAAAGCGCCAGCACGTGGGAGACCCCGGCTCGCCTGAATTTTTCAACAAAAGGATCAGCCGGATCCTCCCGTATACCGAACAGCACCGCGGCAAGAAAATCGGCCTCTCTTCTTGTACTATCGAGTATCCGCCTGAGCGCCTGAAGACTCAAAGCTCTGAATCTGTCTGCTTGGCTCCGCCAACCGTGAAAACGGAGGTCTCCGGTAGCCGAGCAGAACCAGTTACCGTCAATCCCGTGGCGAGGATACGATATACCGGCGCTGATGTACTGTCCGTTCGATAGTTCGGGCCTGTCACGCAGAAAAATGGAGAGAATGCCGGAGGCGGTCGCCCTCTGCTCCCCGTCGCCGCAACTCGTTGCGCATACCCGGACAAGACTCCTCCCTCCCTGAAGGGGCATCGGGTCGCCTTTAACATAGCCCTCTATCTCCACGATGGAACCAGGCGGCAGACCGGCAGCAAATGTGTCGGTACTTCGTGTATACGCGTTGTGGAAACCCAAACCGCAACCAACGGCGAGCCACAGCAACAGTCGGGAAATGTGGCGGACGGAAACGAACGCAGAAAGTGAAATCGCAACAGCCGCTGTGACCCCGGCAGCGCAGAGACCCGCAAACATAACTGAGCTTCCGGCGCCGTAACGCGGCATACAGAGCACCGCGACGAGCAGCATCACAACCGCCGTTATGACCGGCAATCTGACCTGTGTGCAGATATGGTTTAGTCGATGTAGAAACCGGGACCGCTTACAGTCTGTTGAGTTGGTTGAGGGATTCCTGTGCCGCTTTTTTGATGCTGTCCGAATAATCGAGAAGCCGCGCGTACAAGAGATAGTCAAAGGCGATCTTGTCCCCAAGGCTGCCAAGGTTCCGGATAACCGCGAGCACAATTTCATCCTCTACGTTCTTCCCTCTTTCAACGTCCGAGTTTAACAAATCTAGATACAACGAAAGCCGCACCGCTGCTTCATGGGTGTTCATCGCTCCCAGGCATCTTATAGCGTCCAGGACGTGCGAGGTTCTGCCGATACCAAGTATCTTTTCCTGCAATGTCTGGTTGAAATGTTCGATGACATCTGCGGTCGCTTCCGACCACGAGAGCTTTGTGATCATTCGAATCGACTCGTATCTCATCTGCCTGAGTATTTCCCGCTCCTGAGGATCGGTGGCGGTGCTGTACAAACCTTTCGCGAGGGCCGATTGAGCTATTTCGCCCTTTTCATCATCGGTCACATCCTCGTTCGAAAGACCGATACGTAGAGCCTCGAGTTTTTCATTGAGGGGATTCGTATCGAGCACTCGGAGTATCATTTCCTGAAAATCGCCCTCTATCGAATAAAGCGCATCTATCGCCTTCTCATCTATGTCATCCGACCCGCCGAGAATGCTCACTGAGAAAAGCACGGGGAATGAACTGTCGTCTCCTATATTTCCGAGAGCTACTACAGCTTCTTCAATTACGCCGAGATCCACCTCTTCTCCGGCTCTGAGCCTGTCGTTCTGACCGTCCAACCAGCGGTTGAGGTTGTTTACGAGCCTCGTATCCACCGGCGTGAGATTGCCGATGGCATTCAGCACCTCGATCCTGACGCTCGTTGTATTGTCAACGGTAAAATACTCCCACAGAGAGGAGAGCGCCTCATTATGGCCGGAAATACCTATCAGCCTTACCGCAAGAATCCCGAGCTCCCGGGCAACGAGGTCGTTCTCAAAAATGTTGGCGTTATCGATGATAAAATCCAGGGCCTGATGGTAGAGCGGCCCCATATCAACATCATTCCGGGTCGCTGCGTCCTGAAGCACCTGGATCTTCGTATTGAGATTGCCGCGGACAAAGCTCTTCTGAAATGATCTGAGAATATCACTCTGTTCCTGTGCCGGTAGTGCCGCTGCAACGAGTAACAGCAGCAGTGCCGAAAAAACGCGCCTCATTCGGTCCCTCCGCACGGTATCAACTTTAGTTTACATCGAAAAGTATGTGAAATTCAACGACAAAGTCTGCTGGTTGGCGATCCGGCTATGCGTATCTATCGTCTGATTGTTTTTTTTCGCGCTTCTTCGCGCTCGCCGAAAATGTTGTAGACGTATGAGAGTATTTTATTCTTGGTGCTCAGACGCATCGACAAGGCTTGCAGGTGAAGAAGCGATTGGTTTTTCTTTTCATTGAAGTTGACACCTTTTACCACTCCGGGCATGGCAATCGTATCATTCGCTAACGAGAATTGGACTTTGAGCACCATACCCACTTTGGCGCGCCCGCCGACCAAAACAGCGCAACCGTCCTCCGAAACATCCATAAGCCGGCCGCGGAGTCCCGGTGATTCTTCGACGATATCATTCGCCGAGCCGGTATCCTGAAGCGGATACAACCTCGCGGGCATATTGACGTCTATCCTTATTGATCGACGTTTTTGGCTGCGAATCATGCTGTCCGAATGGGAGATGTGGAGAATAGGATAGTCACGATCCCGGAAATCTTCGAGCACTCTCGACTCAAACACATATCCGGCGTCATCAATGCGCCAGAAATACACGTTGATTTTTCTTGATTTCCAGGTGAAATCGTCAGGCAACGCAGGTCCTTCCGGATAGGAAATGGCCATATATCTCCGCAAGTTCTCGACAATTTGGGAGTGGTACGCGCCAATTCCGGGCAAGGTAATAGTGATGCGTTGGCTTGTTGCGAGCTTTCGGGTGGTTTTTAGCCCGAGCCTGTGTCTTGGCAGAGAAAACTCCACCTTCTTTCTGAACTCGTACAATTTTGAAACAAATCCGATAGCCGATTCATCGTTTTCCTTGCCTTCAGCCCTCAGCCTGGTAACAACGCCGCGAATCGACCTGTCGAGTTGCTTTATCGACCAAAAAAGCGAAGTGGGGTTGGCGAGATGGTTTTCAACGGCTACCCTTCTTAAGAGGTTAAGCTCCTTGAAGTTGAATCCGGATTCCTTTCCTTTTGTATAAAACTGAATCCAGGGGAATTTTCCGCCGCCGGCGCGCCTCAAGATAACAACCACGGCAATTATGGAAAGTACAAGTAATCCCAGGAGAACAAATAACATACTTTTAGTATCGTACCTCTATACTTTATAATTTAGTAACTTGCGATGTAGGTAACAAATGAGTATGCACGTTAGTATATCAGAGGTTCACGGAATTAGTCATGCTTAAAAAAGAGCTGTCTGACAGAATTATTGGACCTATCATCCTCTTTGGAGCGCTTTTTCTTCCCGGATATCTATTTCAGGACCCGCAGGCGGCCTCGGCTATTCTCTCAGATCCATGGCTTATCGGTCAAAATATCGTTCTGCAAATACCTCAGGTGGCGTTGCTGGCATATATCATCATGCGCTGCGGTCACACGACGCCTGAATCCGCAGGAATCGCACATCTCAGACCGGCAGATATGCTGAAAGCTCTCGCAGGGCTGGCGGGACTGTTCATCATTTCCATTCCAACCGCCCTCATAGGCAGTCAGGGAGGGGATCAATTCTTCTCGCCTGTACGTTTTGATGAAGGGAATACCCCAGTTCTCCTGCTGCTCATCCCCTTTTGCCTGGTGTCGGCTTACAGGGAAGAGCTCTTCTTCAGATCCTACCTGCTGACCGAGCTCGAGCCGTTTGGGAATCCTGCGAGAATCGCGTTCGGTTCGCTCTTGTTCGCGCTCGGCCATCTCTATCAGGGCATTGGTGCATTTATCGCGACTGCCCTTATCGGGATCTTTCTCTCCTGGTTATTCCTCCGTTCGAGGAGTGTTCACGTTGTGGCAATTTCCCACGGGATGTACAACTATCTGGTGTTGATTGCAGGGCTTTCGCTATGATGACATTTTTGATCAAGTTTGTTATTTTGGGAGCAGGACGTACAGTTAATTCACTTTCGGCCGGGCGTCGAAAGAAATCTTTCTACATGCGGAGATTTACGTGAAAACGAAAATGCTTTTGCTGCCCACTGTGCTGGCAATCCTCGTAGCCTGCGGCGCGCAAGAAGAGGGTGATGCGCCGGCAGCTACTGAAGCTCAGGAAACTGAGGCGCAAAAAGACATTGGGACTGATGGCGCCGGTGTCCAGGAACCCGGACCTGACGATACACAAGTTCAGTTAATGGACGTTGGTTTCCAGGTTTTCAAGGAGCCGGTCAAAGCACCCGAGTTCACACTCAGGAACCTCGATGGTGAGGATACTTCCCTCAGCTCATTTGCAGGAAAGACGGTATTGCTCAATTTTTGGGCCACCTGGTGTCCTCCCTGCAGAGTCGAGATGCCTTCAATGCAACGGATGTACGACGAATTACGCCACGAGGGATTTGAACTCATCGCGGTGGATCTGCAAGAGCCTGAAAGTACTGTAAGAGCATTTATCGAAGAAAACGGCTACAGCTTTCCGGTACTCCTTGATTCGGACGGCAAGATTGGAGCGACTTACGGCGCCCGGAGTATACCCCAAACCTATCTGATTGACTCCGACGGATTTGCTATAGCCGTAGCTACGGGAGCCCGGGAATGGGACTCCGGCGAGCTTAACTCCGCGTTGCGAAAGATGAATTCCGGGAACTGATAATCGCGGAGTTTTCGCACACCGTTTTGCTTCTGCGCCTCTCCAAATTTCGCTCAGTTTGACAGCTGTTGTGGGTCATCCTATACTCTCATAGGCAGATCGAAAAACCTAC
>CAZHXC010000027.1:0-13434 GCA_964536145.1 uncultured Spirochaetales bacterium
AACCACGATGAGCGGAGACCTCTGAATACCTTCGGTGAACGTGGGCTGCGTGCGGCGGTTGGCCTCATCGTATTTCTCAACGCGATTGTAATGGACTTTGAAGGAAACGCCGAAGGCGAGGGCTGGAAGATCTTTGTAGACAATATATTTGTTAACTGGAACGCCTTTGAGGCTATGGCCAACCGCGGTGTCCAGGGTTTCTATAAGGAAATATATAAGTTCCACGCCAATAACACCGGAGATTCATACTTAGTCTGGGCCAACAACAATCACGTTGCCGCGGTGGCGCTTTTTACCGGGACGGCAATCTGGCTTGGCGCGTTCAATTTCTCGGAATCCGGTCAGGAAGCATACATCCAGTTTGATGATCCGGCGCTCCCGTTCGATGACGAAGCGCCCTACGTCCTCACAGATCCGCTGTATGCGAACGTGACAAATCGCACTGTGCATTTCACCGGCAAGGAGCTCCGCATATCGCGGATTCACCTGTTTGTCTCTGAGACAGACCGGATCCGGATGTTGCGGCTTGATCCCGCCCCGGCGGCCAGAAGGGATGATGATGACTATCTCCTCGATTCGTTCCAGCGCCTCGTGACAATGGAAAGCGGTGATGATATCAAGTTCAATCTCTTCTTTGAAACATTGCAGAAGTGGGCGGTTTCCGCGGAATTACTGATGAGCAATCTCGAAAGGTTCTTGCCTTTGCTGCAAAAACGGCTGCCTGCTGCGGACATCCATTCCGGGTTTGCCCGGGCTTTCTATCATCTTGCCCGGATAGGCGGTAGTAAGGTGGCGGACCTTCAACGCCTGGTGAAGCTGATGAGCGGACGAGAGGCTGAACCGGTTGGAGAGCTTGGTAATGCCCTCGAAAAATGGAACCGGCGCGGGCCGCTTGTCTTTCTCGCTGCGGAGGCGGACCCGTTTTCAAAGAGCGGAGGGCTTGCGAGCGTCGTGGCGGATTTGCCGAGGGAGCTTGCGGCGGAGGGCGAGGAAACAATAGTCATAACCCCAAAATACAGACACGGAACCCACAAAGCGGTTGCCAAGATGGAGAATGCCCTGCAAACCTACCATGCAACGTATTCCGGTAAAAACATTGCGTTTTATCTCGATGGTGTTCAATATCACGTAGGCGTGCATACGGCAATGGTGGACGGAACCACCTACTACCTGCTCGACCATCATGAGTTTTTTGACGGTCTGTACTGGGGATATACGTCCGCCGAAAAGATACGCCGGAGAGTTGCGTTTGCCAGGGCGTGCTGCGAGGTCATCACTACCTTCGAGATATATCCGCTTTTTGTCATCACCAACGACGCCTTTGCCGGTCTGTTTGGCCCGATAATGAAACGGGACCCGCGATACATCGTGCATCCGGCCTTTGAAAGGACCAACATCATTCATCTGATCCACAACGGAGGTTGGGAGTATTTTGACGCCTTCCACAGATTTGAGTCCGGCCGGGACCTCTATTCCATCCTCGGGCTGCCCGGAGGCAACGAGTGGCTCCTTACCGATCCCCGGGGCGGGGAGCGGATAAACTGTATGGCCGCCGGTATTCGCACAGCGGACCGTGTATTCACGGTGAGTCCCACCTATGCAAAGCAAATCCAGGAACGGTGCGACGGGTTGGAGGGTATTCTCCACGATGTTGTAGGCATCAACAACGCTCTGAGTCGAAACTTCCGGAATCTGGCAAGAAAGAAGGCGCTCGAAGATTTTGTGGACGAAAAGTACGCCGCCCTGTCTGCGCGTCTGAAAACCGACGATGTGCTTGCCGAGACCATCGAACGAAGATACCCGCAGATCATCGATGGTCCGGCCGCCGTGAGAAGGATCAGAAATGAGCGCCGGAGGGCAATAGTCGAGCGTATGATGTACAAGCTGATGCTCCAGGGCTCGGAAGGCCTCGAGGTTGACCCGGACAAGGTGCTCTGTGTGATGATCCATCGCATTACCGAACAGAAGGGGTTTCAACTGCTGCTCGAGGCTTCAGAAGGGCTGTTCAAGTTTCTCGGATTTCAGGCGATTCTGGGAGGGACTCCCGCCGCCGCCGACACTCGCGGAGAGGAGCTCGCGCAAGGTATGGGAATGCTCGGAAGCTATTATCCCGGCGCCGTATCGGTGCATCTTGATTTTGTGGATGTCCGTGTGCCGCTGCTTGGTGGAGATGTGTTTCTCATGCCTTCCATGAATGAGCCCGGCGGTATTTCACAGCTCGAAGCTTTAGCCTGCGGTTGTATCGTTGTTGCACGATCCACCGGAGGCCTCCGTGATACGGTCACCCCGATCAGTCGACATGGTCGATCGATCAGAGGGAATGGATTTCTCTTTCCCGATTACACCTCATGGTCTTTCTATCATGCCATGGAGCGGTGTATGCTCTTCTTCTCTTCGAGCAGCGAGGCGGAAATTGCAGCGGTGAGGAGGAACGCCGTAAAATCGGTGAGATACTGGGATGAAGCCGCCGCCGCCTACATCAGACAACTGTACGGCATGCGCGAAATGCTCCATCCCTTTCTCCAATCAAAGACAGGCTAAGGAATCATGGACTTGAAAACAACTACCTCCAGAACCGTGAAGACGGGGAAAGCCGTACCTTTCGGCGCCACTCTTGATCCTGAGGGATGCAATTTTTCCGTGCGTTCATTTGGTGCGAAAGCGATGTTTGTGGATCTTTTTGATGGGAACGAACGGCTTACCGACAGAATTGAGCTTTCCGGCGGCGAGGATGGTGTTTTTTCCGCTCATATCTCCGGCGTAACGGAGTTTCAACTCTACGGTTTCCGTGCCTACGGAGAGTACAATCCGGAAGAAGGTAAGTATTTCAATCCGTACAAACTGCTTGTCGACCCGTATGCCCGTGCGCTGACGGACACCCATCACAACCGGGAAGACCTTCTCATGGGCTACAAAGACCGGCTCGAGGTCCCTGACAAACGAGACAGCGCGCCGGTTTCGCCCAAGTGCGTTGTCACCGCCGAATGCTACGACTGGAGGGACGACAAGCCTCCGGTCACTCCGCTTCATGACCTGGTGATCTATGAGACACATGTGCGGGGGTTTTCCGTGCACAAGTCTGCAGGTGTACGCCACCCCGGTACCTTTGCGGGCCTCGCCGAAAAAATACCGTATCTGAAATCTCTGGGTATCAACGCCGTTGAGCTTCTTCCGGTGCAGCAATTCTTCAGTCGGGAGTTTCTGGAAGAGAACGGTCTGTGCGAGTACTGGGGTTACAATACTATCGCCTTTTTTGCACCACACAAAGGATATGGTTCAGGCGCGAGGCCGGGTGACGTCGTGCGTGAGTTCAAGGATATGGTTCGAGCGATGCATGCGGCGGGAATCGAGGTGATCCTCGATGTGGTGTACAACCACACCGGGGAAGGCGGTCGTTTTGGTCCCACGGTTTGCTATAGGGGCCTCGATAACGAAACCTACTACCTTCATACGCATACCGACGGAAGTTTCAACTACGTTGATCTGACCGGTACGCAGAACACACTGAATGTCGAACATCCGGTAGTGCTCGAGCTCATTATCGACTCGCTCAAATATTGGGCCGGCGAAATGCATGTTGACGGTTTCAGGTTCGATCTCGCACCGGCGCTTGCACTGCGGGGAGGCGAGTATGCGGTGGATTCGCCCTTCTTCAAAGCGGTGGCGGAGGAGCCGGCACTGCGTAACTGTAAGTTGATCGCCGAGCCGTGGGATTTGCGGAGCTATCAACTCGGCAATTTCCCGGAAGGTTGGTCCGAATGGAACGGCGGCTACAGAGACACTGTCAGAAGCTTTCTTGCGGGAAAATCCGGTCAGGCGGCGGCGCTCGGCTTCCGGCTTACCGGGTCAGCGGATCTCTACAGGAAAAAAGGCCGCTACCCCTGGAACTCTATTAACTTTGTCACCTGTCATGACGGTTCGACACTCATCGATCTGTACTCCTATGCGCACAAACACAACGAGGCAAACCTGGAGGACAATCGTGATGGTCCCAATGAGGCCGGTAAGATGAACTTTGGTGTTGAAGGGGCCGTTCAATCGGAAGAGATCATAAACGACCGGAAACGGATGGTGAAAAACGCCCTCACCATACTCATGCTGTCCCTTGGAACACCGATGATCTCGGGCGGCGATGAGATGCTTCGCACTCAGCGGGGCAACAATAACCCGTACTGTCAGGACAATGGAATCAGCTGGTATAACTGGCAATTGTGCAAAAGCAACCGGGACGTATTCCGGTTCCTGCAGAAGCTCATTACTTTCCGGATGAATCATTCGGTTATTCGCAGAATGCATTTTTTTAACGGTACCGATGGTGACGCGGATGACACACTCGATATCGAATGGTTCAACGAGGAGCTCGGGCCGGTGGATTGGCACAACTGGTCATTGAGGCTGTTGGCATACCGGATAGACGGGAGTGAAGTACCCGGCGACGGGAATTATCACCTGTTTGTCATCATGAACATGTACAGGGCTTCAAAAAGGATTAGATTGCCGTCTCATTCGGGGATGAGATGGATCAGGTTGATTGATACGAATTTGGCACCCGGGGAAGATATTCAGGACGAAGGAGAGGCTCCGGTAGTGGAACCTCAGGAACACTACTGGTGCAGCGGAAGGAGTGTTGTTGTCCTAAAGAATATTCAGGCCCACACCACGAGTTGAGGATAGAGTTGTCTTATCAGCCGGTCTGACGGCACAACCCGGAGCTCGATTTCCACCGGCCCGGACACCGGGAATGTGGCGTCTCCCGAAAAATGTGCCGGGTTTCCGGTTTTTGATGACGGAAGCTCGATTGCGGTCATACCGTCACGGTCCCGCGCAACAATCTCAACGGTTATGTCCGAAGCATCAAACTCTTCATATGAAACCGAGCAATAGAACCGGATCTTGTCACCGGAAAGAATCGTGTCCACCGAGTCGAGCTCCGAATCGATCTTTTCGATCTTTACAGAAGGCCATCCGGTAACAAGCCGCGCTGCTTTTGCCGTGAGCTCTTTCAATAACCGCCCGTCTCCTTTGGAAAGAGATTTGTCGGTTTGTAGTGCGGGAGTGTAGAAGTAATCATTGTACTCTCTCATCGTCCGGTAGATGTTAAACTTCATGGCAACGGTATAGATAGATTCTTTCATGGCCGTGATCCATTGGTGCGGTACTTCACTGTCGTTCCGGTTGTAGTAGAGATCCGCAATCTCCTCTTCAAGGAGGCTGTAGATCTGGGCACTTTCCGCCCTGTCGCGCATCTCCGGGTTTGAGTAGAGATCTCCCGCGGTGATTGCCCACCCGTTTTCTCCGTTAAAGCACTCGGGCCACCAGCCGTCGAGTACGCTCAGGTTCAACACACCGTTCATGCCCGCCTTCATTCCGGAGGTCCCGGACGCTTCATTCGGCTTGATCGGGTTGTTGAGCCACACATCGGCGCCCTGTACGAGCAATTCGGCGATTTCCCTATTATAATCCTCAACAAAGAGGACCCGGTAATCAACATCGAACTCCCTGGTAAAGTCAATTATTTCCTTGATCATATGTTTTCCCGCGGTATCCGCCGGATGGGCCTTACCCGCCACGATCAACTGGATTGGCTTCTCCTCGTCCTTCAAGAGCGACACGAGACGTTCCTTGTCCTTGAGCATCAGCGTGGGCCGCTTGTACGGTGCAAAGCGTCTGGCGAACGCGATGGTGAGGATGCTGGTGTTCAGGGTAACCCGGGCTCTCTGTACCGTGCCTGAAGAGAATCCCTTTGCCATGCCGGTTTCAATCACCATTGCCCGCAATGTTGAAACCATTCGGCGCTTGTGACGCATATGGATGTCCCACAGCTCGGCGTCCGGAAGATCGTGTATAGCCCGTCGCAAACTCTCATCAGGCTCGGCTGCAAATATGTCCTGGCCGGTGTGGTTTCTGATGAACGAACGGAGATCCGGCGCCATCCATGAAGAATGAACGCCGTTTGTTATCGGCACTATCGGGATTTCCTCTTCCTTTGTCTGCGTATAGATACTCTTCCAGATAGAGCGTGAAACCCCGGCGTGGATTCTGGAAACACCGTTTGCGTAGCTCGAGTACCGGAGTGCCAATGCCGGCATCCAGAATACCTTGTCATCGTGAAGGAAGCCGTCTTTCAGGAACATGTTAGGCGGGATTCCGATCGCTTCAACATCCTCGTGCAGATAGTCTCTGATGATGTCTGCCGGGAATCGCTCGTTGCCCGCCTCCACCGGAGTGTGGGTCGTAAAAACGGTTGTTGCTCGTATCAGGTTGCAGGCTTCGGCGTAGGAGAAACCTCGGGAGGTGATCAGATGCTTTAGGCGTTCGATGATCAGGAACGCCGAGTGTCCTTCGTTGAGATGATACACCTTAGGAGAGATGCCGGCGCCCATCAAGGCAAGATATCCGCCCCGGCCGAGGACAATCTCCTGCAGAATCCTCTTATCCCTGTCCGCGACGTAGAGGTAATCCGTAATGGATTGAAGCTCCGGCGGGTTTTCAGGTACGTTTGTGTCAAGAAGAAGCAGCCGCAGCCTGCCCACCAACACTTCCCAGACCCTGACCTTGAGGTTCTTCTCCTTTATTTTGAGATCGATATAGAGCGACTTACCGTCTGCGGTTTTGAATTGCCTCATTGGAAGATAGGGAAGCTCGGGCTCATGATAGAACTCTTCCTGTTCGCCGTCGATGTTTATGTTTTGTCTGAAATAGCCGTACCGGTAGTAGAGACCTACCCCGATGACCGGCATCGACAGGTCCGAGGCTCCCTTCATAATATCCCCGGCCAGCATACCGAGGCCTCCTGCGTATATGGGAAGCAGGTGAAGACCAAACTCCATCGAAAAGTAGGCGATGTTCTCTTCTTTGACGGCTTTTGTGTGCTCGGTAAACCGTTCGTATACGTTTTCAAGCTGTTCTAGGTATCCGGGGTCCGATGCAAGCTCATCCCTTCTCTCTTCAGGCAGGTCATTGAGAAACTTGAGCGTGTTGCCCGCGCATTCGTCGAATAACTTGCTGTTAGCCACCCGGAACAGGTTTTGCACTTCCGTATCCCAGTAGCTCCAGATGTTCATCGATAACTCGAAGAGCTTTGTTAACGGTTCAGGGTATTTCGGGTGGACGTAGAATTTTCTGTTGGCCATATAGCGCCAATATACGGCTAAATGAGGAGTAATGGAAGTGGAGCGGGGTTATTGATTCCGGCCATACGTCTCGGTCATGGCGGCCATTCTCTCCCAATCAAGCATATCCAATTGCCGGTTTGACACGCGCCATCTCCAATTACCTTCGCTTGTGGACGGGGTGTTCATCCGTGCTTCGGACCCCAGACAGAGCAGGTCCTGCAGCGGGAATATCGTGGTGTTTGCCCTGCTCATCATGGCAGCCCTGATCAGTTCCCACGGAAGCGAGTCAGACGAAACTTCCCTGCCGAGATAATCAAATAATCGATTTTTTGTTTCTACCGACGCCTCATCTTCTATCCAACCCCTTACGGTGTTGTTGTCATGAGTGCCCGTGTACAGGATGCTGTTTTCAACGACATTGTGAGGAACATGGGGATTTGCAGCGGAAGTGCTGTTGAACCCGAATTGAAGCACTTTCATCCCCGGCAGACCATAGTACAGTATGATCTCCCGAACATCAGCGGTAATTACTCCAAGGTCCTCCGCTATAATCGGAAGAAACGGATCCACCTTCAATAGGGTATTGAGCAGATCAACGGCCGGCGCTTCCACCCACTCCCCGCCGATTGCGGTTTCTGCATCGGCAGGAATCTCCCAATACGCTACGAGGCCCCTGAAATGATCGATCCTCACGATGTCGTACAATTCAAGATTGTGGGAAACACGTCTCACCCACCAGTCGAATCTCCTTTCCTTCATAACGTCCCACCGGTAGACAGGGTTGCCCCACAGTTGACCGGTTTTGCTGAAGTAATCCGGCGGAACTCCCGCAACGGCCGTGGGTTTGTTGTCCTTGAGTTTGAAGTTTTCCTGATGGGACCAGACATCCGCGCTGTCATAATCGACATAAATCGGAATATCACCGATTATGTGAACACCGTTCTTATTACAGTAACCCTTCAGAGAAAGCCATTGACTCGCAGCCTTGAATTGCAGAAATCGGTTGTACTCGATCGTTTCTTGTAGTTGGTCCCTTGCCCTGGCGAGCGCATCGGGGGCGCGTGCTATCATTTCTTCCGGCCACGTGTTCCACGCCTTCTTATCGAACTCCGATTTCAGGGCGTGGAACAAAACATAGGTGTCGAGCCAATCAGCGTTGGTCTCACAGAACCGTAGATAATCGTAATTCTTTCTCTCTTTGAATCTGGAAAAGGCGGTCTGAAAACACCGCTGTTTGTACGACGTTACCTCGGAATAGTCGATCCTGTCTTGAGGAAACCCCGGTAGTGGTTCGATGTCCGATGGGTGTAGCAGCCCCTCTTCAACAAGGAGATCGATACTGATAAACAACGGGTTGACTGCGAATGCCGAGTCGCTGTGATACGGCGAGCTGTCGTAAAAGGTTTCCGTCGGATGAAGCGGCAGGATTTGCCAGTAGCTCTGTTTCATGCGCTTGAGCAGATCTACAAACGTATAAGCTTCGTGACCAAAGTCTCCAATTCCATATCGGGATGGAAGCGATGAGATATGCAGCAGTATTCCGTTGGCCCTTCGTTTCATCTTTTCTCCAAAAGAATGTATGTCGCGGACATGTGTCGCCTCTCTTCTATACTATTACTTTCAACGAAATATACATAGGCAGACGGCCTCGATTCAGAGGGATTAGCGTTGTGAGACAGACTGAATTGGGATACTATATCTGTAACCCGCCGTTACGGCCGGTCCACTGCCATAAACGAGTACGCCGGCATCGTATAAGAGCATGCACAAACGAAACGAAAAACCTGTAGCGCTCCTTGTGAATCCGCCCGTCTACGATTTCTCGCTCTATGACCTGTTTCACAGACCCTTGGGGCTTATGAGGATCGGCAGATGGCTCGAGGAGGCAGGCTACGAGGTGTCGGTTGTCGACGCGCTCGATGTGGATGACCGACGGTCGACCGTGGCGCTTGGCAAGGTAAAAAGAAAACAAAACGGGACCGGGCATTTTTTCAAACAGCCGGCGAGGTTTCCCGCATCGGGCTCGGTCGACCGCGGGACTGTCGATAACTGCACCGCTAACCACGCCACTGCCGCCCACCGGCCGACCGACCGCAGCCCGGGCTGCTCGCATCCGCCGGTAAAACGAAACTTTTCCCGGTTCGGTATCCTCGCCGAATCCTTCTCGGAACGGCTGGGCGCATTGAAGCCGGATATTGTACTCATCACTTCGGGAATGACCTATTGGTATCCCGGGGTGGTGGAGGCGGTGCGGACGGTCCGCGCGCTCCACCCCGCGGTCCCGGTCATTGCCGGCGGGGTGTACGCTACGCTGCTTCCCGATCATTGCCGGAGAACCGCCGGCCCTGATTACCTGATCACCGGTCCGCCATGGATGGAGCTGAGGAGGATCTTGAGCTCAATCAATCTGCCGGTTCCGGAAGCCCCCCCGGACGGGAGGGTGCTTCTCGACCATGGGATTTGGCGCGGGGCCGGGGTACTCAAGCTCAACGAAGGCTGCCCCTTACGCTGCGATTACTGCGCATCCTCTATACTTCACCCGGTATTCGAGGCGGGGAGCGGAACCGGGCTGCTCCGAATCCTGCGCGAGCTTGTAGAGTCCTGCGGCATCGGCTCCTTCGCGTTTTACGACGATGCGCTCCTGCACCGGAAAGAGGAAAGCTTCATCCCCTTTCTTGAGAGTGTGATTGAAAGCGGTTTGGATCTCGCGTTCTATCTGCCCAATGCGATACACCTGAGCCTTCTCGACTTCAATACCGCGTCCCTGATGAGGAGAGCCGGGTTCAGGGAAATCAGAGTGGGATACGAGAGCTCCTCTCCCGTGTTCCACGCCTGTCATGATGAGAAGGTGAAGCGGGGAGACTTTTACGACACTATAGCTACAGTGCTCGAAGCGGGATTTGACAAGTCGAAAATAATTGCATATGTGTTGGCCGGTTTGCCGCGGCAGCGCGCCGCGGAGGTTGAGGACTCGGTGCGCTATGTGTCCTCGTTCGGCGTTCGGGCTTCGGTTGCCGAGTATTCCCCGGTACCGGGAACCGGGTTGTGGGAGGAATCGGTTGAGGCGTCACCATTTCCCATCGAGGAGGAGCCGTTGTATCAGAACAACTCCATCATCCCGCTTCAGTGGGACGGATTCACCGCCGCAGATCTCCAGCGGATAAAGGACTTGTCGCGGGAGCTGGTTGCCGGCTGACTCATCCACCACCTGCCAACCGTTCGAACTCATCCACATACCCCGCTATTTGTGCAATACCGCTTGCCCAGAACTCTTTCTTTTCAATAGAGAATCCCGCCTGCGCGGTAACCTCATTCGCGGAAGCTCTTCCGGTGGCCTTCAGCACCTTGTCGTATTGCGGTATGAACGCCTCTCCTTCGGTTTTATACCTGCTGAATAACCCGAGCCCAAAAAGTAACCCGAAGGAATAGGGGAAATTATAAAAACCGAGCTCGTGGCTATAGTAGTGCGGCTTCACCGCCCACATGTAACCGTGGAGATAGTTTTCATCAAGTGCCTCACCGTAGGTTGCCCTCTGCGCCTCGAGCATGAAGCTGCACAGCTCCTCGGCTGAAACCTCTGCTTTTGCGCGTGCTGAAAAAAGTTTTCTCTCGAAATAGAATCTCGAGAGGATGTCGACGATGACCTGTGTGCTGTCCTGGAGAAACTCCTCAATTACGTGGATTTTCTCAACTTCCGATGCATCCGCGAGAGCCGCATCGAATACGAGAGTCTGCGCGAAAATCGAGGCGGTCTCCGCGAGTGTCATCGGATAACTGGAATGAATCGCAGAATCATCCTTTAAGACATAGCCATGATAGGCGTGGCCAAGCTCATGAGCGACGGTTTGCAGATCCGAAAAGGAGCCTTCAAAGTTGCACAAAATCCGGCTCTCCTTTGCAAGTGGAAAATCGGTGCAATAGGCACCGCCTACCTTACCTTCCCGTATCTGTGCGTCTATCCAGCCGCCGTCGAAAGCAAGCCCCGCAAACTCTCCCATGGCTCCGGAGAATCTGCCGAATTGCCTTTCGATATATTCGCGAACCTCTTCAAAGGACCATTTCTTTACGCTATCACCAACGGGGGCAAAAAGGTCGTAGAATCTCAAACGTTCGATGCCAAGATGGCGGGCCTTTGCCCTGAGATAGCGCCTGAAAACAGGCAGTCCTTCCTCCATCGCGCCAATCAGGGCCTCCAGCGTTTTCCTGCTGATCCTCGAAGCGAGGAGCGCGCTTTCGAGATCGTCTTCAAATTTCCTCCGTCTGTTGAAGGTGACGGCAAATCCCTTCACGCCGTTTAACGAATAGCTCAATGGAATTTCCATCCGTTTCCAGGCTTCGAGCTCGAGCCGGTAGGCCTTCTCACGTATGTCTCTGTCCGGGTTGAACGCAAGCGCCCGGAGCTGGTTCACGGTTTTTTGCTCACCGGTTTCTTCATCCCAGGTAGCCGTCAGAATTGAAGAGATTGCCTCGTGCTGCCTGGTCCAGGCGTTGCCTCCGGAACGGGCAAGATCTTCTGCAAGATCTTCTTCCACAGGGCTCATCTGTTTCGCCTGGATTTTCAATTGCTCATCCAGGAAATAATCGTAACGTTCACCGAGTATTTCTGCCAGCTCATCACGAAAATCTTCCTGTTTGACGAAATCCGCTACTTCAGCGAGTTTGTTCCTGAATGAGACCAGCGCGCTTTTCAACGGGAGGGCAAGCTCCTCCAACCTGTTCATCTCTTTTGTAGCCGCCGCATTCTGCGTATCCGTCGAAAAGACGGCATACACGTATGAGATGAGGTTGGCATAGAGCTCATCGGCTCTGTTGTAGGCCTCAATACATTTCGCCGTCCAACCGGCTATGTTGTCTCTGTCTCCTTCTATGGCTGCCGACAACTCATCGATGGCTGCGGAGAGCTTTTTTGTATCGGCCTTATAGCCGGCTCCCAGCAGCTCCTGATATATCGAGCTCAAGTTCCACCGTGGTGCCGCCATGGCTTACCTACCGGCCTTGATCATCTGTTCAAGCTGCTCTTTTACTCTCCCGAGCGCCTCATTGTACTGCTCATCAAGACGTGCATAGTTCTTTGAGAGAAGCGACAGGTACTCCGGATCCTGCTCGTGGGTGAGATCCACCGGTGCGCCCATCTGCTGCTCGAGAGCCCGTTCCTTCTCACGCAGTTTTGGCTCGTATTGCTCCTTGACGCCCTGCTCAATCTGCTCGCGGGTAGTGAGATACTGCTCGAAAAACTGGCTTATCTGCTGAAAGATGTAACTAAGCTGCTTGCGGTCCTTTATGACAAGCTGCAGTCCTTTTTCAAGGGCTTTGAGCGTCTCCGGAAAGGTGTTATTTGACGGCAGCGTGATGTTGGCTATCATGACGCCCGCAAAGCCTTCTATGTACGGATTTTTGTCTTCTTTCGATAGTGATTTGAACTTAGCGGCGACTTCCCCTTCGTCTACCTTTGAAACCGGGTCTAAGTATTCGGAGGCGAGCTTCTTTCCTTCATTCTTCAACTCGTTGATCTTCAGTGTGGTTTTATCGCCCTTTATCCCTTGAGTTTTCTCCATCGCGATTTCGAGCGCGGATTTAATTTCTGTCATAAGCTTTCTCCTTTTCGTCGGTATAAATGTAACCATCGGTCGATTTTGTAGCAAGCAGTGGGCGGGGTATCGGTTTTTTCCCGGGCGACGAGCCGCGTGCTGCCATCGGTCCTGCGGGTGCGGCTTGCCGGTTTCGCCGCCCGCCGGCTTTCTTGCTTTTTCAATTGCCGGTTAGTAAACTAAGCTCAACCGCTTCGCGATGAAGGAGAAAAAGTTGACGACTGAGTTTGACGCCGTGATAATCGGCGCAGGCGGCGCCGGGCTTTATGCAGCACTCGAAGCGAGCAAAAAAGCAAAAACGGCTGTGTTATCCAAAGTCTATCCTACCAGGAGCCACACCGGCGCAGCGCAGGGGGGAATTGGCGCTGCGTTGGGCAATATTGAAGAAGACAAACCCGAATGGCACGCCTTTGACACTGTGAAGGGTGGCGATTATTTGACCGATCAAAACGCAGCGCTCGTGCTTGCCGAGGAAGCGGTGGGCGCCGTGTATGATCTCGAGAACCGCGGATTGCCCTTCAGCAGAACGTCTGAGGGGAAGATAGCTCAGCGCCGTTTTGGCGGGCACACGCGCAACTTTGGCGAGGGCCCGGTTCACCGATCATGCTACGCTGCGGATAGAACCGGTCACATGATTCTCCAGACTCTCTACCAGCAGTGCATAAAGAACCGGGTGCAGTTCTTTGACGAGTACCAGGTGGTAGAGCTCATTCTCGACGGAACGAAGTGCG
>CAZHXC010000028.1:0-6792 GCA_964536145.1 uncultured Spirochaetales bacterium
CTAAGACGATCCGGACCGCCATGACGGATCTGGGCCACAGCTGCGTAGGCGGTGAAAACTCACCATACATCTGGGTAAACACCGGTGGAGATTCCTGGCGGTTTTTCGACTTTCTCCTGGAAGAGGCCAACGTCGTTTGCACGCCGGGTACCGGTTTCGGCTCATGCGGCGAAGGATATATCCGGCTTTCCGCCTTTAACTCAAAGGAAAAGGTAAACGAGGCCATGGACAGGATACGTACCGCGGGCACATCGTCCCGTTGAGCGGCAAGCATATGAAAAAGCCAAGGTTTGTACCGGTAAGCAGCAAAATCAACGGCATCATTATCTTTGCGTTGATTATCGGCATCGGTTCAATCGCGTTCTACCTGACAACCGAAATCACCGGCACCATCGATGCGCTTCTCGCACAGAACTTGAGCCAGCAGTCGGAAATACTTTTTGCCGCCATCGAGAACTTCATGATCCCCGGTGAAGCCGAGCTTGCGGTGAATTTCTTTGAGACCATGACCTACAGCAATATCGATTATTCGGTTTTTCTTTTCAGAAGAAACGGCGAGGTTGCGTTTTCAGATGACTCCACAATAAGTGAAGTCAAGGAAAATGCCCCGGTTATAGCTTCCATGTTTGACACGATGGCTGAAAGAATCGTGCTCGAGGAGAACGTGGTTGACCCCTATTTTTCGCAGGCGGTGTCCGCTCCCCCGCTATCGGTCTTTTTTGAAGAAACCGATGATGACGGTCTCACCTATTTCCGGGCCTACAAGCCGCTGATCAATCTGCCCAAATGCACCGGATGCCACGGTAGTGACCACACCGTACGCGGTGTAGTCGATATCAGGGATGATATCACCGGATCACGCAGGCAACAGCAATTTGCGGCCTACACCTCGGGCGGTCTTTTCGTCGGCGTGGTTGGAGTACTTGCGGTCATTCTCACGGGATTCATGAGACGCTCGGTTACAAAGCCAATCAAGATAGTCGGCGAGGTCTGCGAAAAGGTTACCGATGGAGACTTCGAGCAGCGGGTATCGATCAATAAAAACGACGAAATTGGCAGGCTCGGCACTACCGTCAACAAGATGGTAGAGGGGCTACATGAACGGTTTGAGCTCTCGAAATACGTGTCAACGCAGACAATACAGTCACTTCGGGAGACCGGTGAGGGGCACGTGGTGTCGATCACCATGTTGTTCTCCGACATCAGGGGTTTCACCACCTATTCCGAAAGCAACGCCCCGGCAGAGGTTGTGGAAAATCTCAACCGCGTACTCAACGCACAAACAGAGATCATTCTCGCCAACGGCGGTGATATCGACAAGTACGTGGGGGATGAAATCGTCGCGATGTATACCGGAGACGACCAGTACCTACAGGCCTGCCGGAGCGCCATCGAGATACAGAAGGTTTTTACCGCGGATGAAGAGAATGTATTTGGCGGTTTGACCCTCGGGCTCGGCATCAACACCGGCGAGGTGATACTCGGGATGATCGGATCAAAAAAGAGAGCCGACTACACATTTATCGGTGATAACGTAAATACCGCCTCCCGTCTCTGCGACGCGGCAAGACCGGGTGAGATACTCATAGCCGATTCAACCTACTCAAAAATCGCGGATGCTCTCCGGGTGAGCGGCCCCTACAGGCTGAAGGCAAAGGGAAAGAACGAATACGTCAAAGTCTACAAACTCGAAGGATTACAGGAGTGAGATTCAAAGGTTTTGCGGTGCTCTTAACGACGTTCGTACTCGGTTGCGGTTGTACGGAGCAGGAGAATCCGGTATTGACGCCGGACGATTATTCCGATTGGTCATCCACGGTCGATGGGCCGCTGCTCTATGAGATACCCGGCCATACGATGGACATTCGCAAGATCTACATAAACGAAATCGGGAAACAGCTCAGCATAACCGAAAACCAGGGCGAGGTTGTTCATAATTACCCTGAAGGTACGATTATCATAAAGGAAAACTATCTTGCCGAGGAAAGCTCGCGTCCCGCTGAGCTGACGGTCATGATAAAAGCAAAAAAAGACGAGAGGGCGCGGGGAGGCTGGATCTGGCTTGTGAAGAATGTCGCAAACGGCGAGGAGAGGGTCTTTTCAGACGAGTTCTGTTTTACCTGTCATCAAAACGCCAACGAACCTCACCCGTACGGCGATCGAAACAGGAACGGCGAGTTCCGTGACTTTGTTTTCTACCCGTGGAATCCGGAAGATGGAGAATAACCGGAGAACAGTCGCTCATGCCCGGGTGATGGAGGCGGCTTTCGAGCTCATACTGTCCGCATCGGGCTGGCGAAAGATATTCGCAGCCGGAGGCGCGGAGAGCTTTGCAACGGAGCTGTCGCCGGCTGATGAAATAATCGTTGGGGCAATGGCTGTGGCTTTCTCACAAGCCGTAGCGGCCCGGCAAAAGGGCGGGATTGTTGCGGTTGCCACCGACTCCCGCCCCACCGGTCCGGCCATTGCGGACATCATTATCCGCGTACTGATATCGCGGGGACTCGAGGTGAAGTTCTCAGGTGTTACCGCCGTACCGGAACTTCTCTCATCGGTGCAGACCAACCGCGCCGTCTCGGGTTTTGCCTATGTCTCCGCGAGTCACAACCCGGTCGGCTACAACGGCGTAAAATTTGGATTTTCAGACGGCGCTGTTGCCGGTGGTGAGGATTCTGCAAAGCTTATCGCTTCGTTCAAAGAGATCATCGCCTCAACTGAGGTTGAAGCAATCGCCGATCTCATCGACCGCGCGGACCCCACTGAGCTCAGGAGGGTGTACGACGGACTAACCGCGTGGAAAGCCTCGACCGCACGGTGCTACGCGGATTTTGCACTGCGGGTTGCCTCTGATTCGACGGACCCGTCGGAAGGCAGGAAGCTCATCGATCTTCTCAGGACCGCATCGCAGAGGCGAAAACTCGGCGTGCTTATCGACTTTAACGGAAGTGCAAGGGCGGTATCGATAGACGCGGCGATTCTCAGAGAGGCCGGGTGCCTCGTTGAAACAATGAACGACCGCCCCGGGGAGATTGCTCACCGGATAGTCCCGGAAGGCGAATCTCTCGAGCCGTGCCGGGAACGTCTTGCACGGCTTCATAAGGAAAACCCCGCCTTCTGCATCGGCTACGTCCCGGATAACGATGGTGACCGGGGAAATCTCGTGTATGTCGATGCCGGAGGTGGCGCGCGCACGGTGCATGCACAGGAGCTATTTGCCCTCTGCTGTGTGAGCGAGCTGTCATATCTGGATTACAAGGCAGCCGGAGCACGCGCCGGCGGAGCGCCGGGCGTGCCCCCCGCGGACGCCGTGACAATAGCCGCAAACGGCCCGACGTCGATGCGGGTGGACAGAATCGCCTCGTATTTTGGCGCTAAGGTGGAGAGGGCCGAGGTTGGCGAAGCCAATGTGGTCAACCTCGCACGCAGGCTGCGTGAAGAAGGAGAGGTGGTGCGGTTTCTCGGTGAGGGTTCAAACGGCGGCTCCATCATCCATCCCGCCACCTGCAGAGATCCGTTGAACACCCTCTTTTCCGTGCTCAAACTGCTCCTGATAGGGGGTAATAAAAAACGCCCGGGTCCGTTTGAGCTGTGGTGCAGAAAGAGTGGGCTCTCTCAACGCTACAAACCCGGCTTTTCCTTACCCGATGTTTTGCGCACCCTGCCGCTTTTCACCACCACCAGCGCCTACGAAGAGCGGGCGATTATGCGCATAAAGACCGATGACCACGGCCTCCTGAAAGAGCGGTACGAGCGCCTGTTTGCCGAGAGATGGCAGCGGATACAGCAGGACCTCCTGGCAAGGAAGTTTCCCATCGAAAGGTGGGAGATAGTTAACTACGAGGGAACGGCCACCCGGCCGGGTGCGGGTAATCGTGACGGAAACGGGAACCAACGGGGCGGACTCAAGGTGATACTCTTCGATAACGAGCAAAAGCCCAAGGCGTTTCTCTGGATGCGCGGGTCCGGAACGGAGCCGGTTTTCAGGGTACTCGTGGATGTTGAAGGTGAAAAACCGGGAGTTGAAGAGCTTCTTCTCAACCTGCACCGTGAGATGATAGCGTTGGCGGATAATTCTTAGCTTTCATTGATGCTGTAAACCGCCTCCTCCTTTACCACCATTTTCTCACTCCGGAGAGTTTCAAGTACCTTCTTCACCCGGTCCTCTTCAAACGGCAATGCCCCGGTAATCAGCCCGGCGCCGGAGCCCGGGTGCTCCGAAAGGAAACGGAGAATCGCACCCCGGATCTGCCGGTCTGAGCCTTCAAAGGGCGCCTGCACAGAGTAATGAACGCTTCTCCTGTTCAGTCCCGGGCGCGCCCCCTTCAGGAAGACTCCGTAATCCATCAGCGCGTAGTGCCACTGCGCAGGCTCCCCGGTATCGAGCGTTGCACCGGCAATTCGCTTTAGCTCCCGGTCACGCACCTCCACCCTTCCCTCAAAAAAGAAATGGATAAAAACACGGCGGATATTTGTCTCGAGATACACCGCGGGTCGTTGGAACGCAAAGGCGCGGATCCCGGCCGCCGTGGTCTCACCGATCATCGGCAGCTTCAAAAGTTCGGCCTCTTCTTCCGGCAGCTTCCCGGCAAAATTCTCCTGTACCGAACGGGCGATCTCGATGAGTGCCTTTGCCCGGCGGTTGTAACCGAGCCCCTGCCACACCCGATACACCTCCAACAGGCTCGCCCGCGAAAGCGCCTCAAAATCCGACCATACCATAAGAAATTGTTCGTATTTTGACAGGACCCGGTCTGTCTGTGTCTGTTGGAGCATGATCTCAGAAACAAGAATCCGATAGGGATCATGGGTTTCCCTCCAGGGAAACGATCTGCCGTGCTCTCCGTAGTACGCGTAGATGATCCGGCGAAACCTGCGGCTATCATCCTCTCCAATTTCGCGAACATCGGTGTAGTCGCCAAACGGAGGGTCGAGTTCCCAGGAGTGGAAAGATTCCATCGGGCGCCGCGATCCGTTAAACAGCTTCCTGTTTTTTCCGGCTCTTCTCGGCCTTTCTGCTGATGCGGTTCCAGACGGAAGATACACCCATGGCCTTCTTCATCTCTGAGAGCGTTTGCCTTGCGATTTCCCGCATCCGGAGTGTTCCGTCATAGAGCACTTCATCCACATACCCGCTTTTCTCTTCAAATGCCCTTCTGCGTTCGCGGATGGGATCGAGGAAGGTGTTCAGAGCATCGGCAAGCTTTGTCTTTACCTCGACGTCTCCTACCGTGCCTTTCCGGTATCGATCCTTCAGGTCTTCAACCTCAGCCTTATCGGTATTGAAAATGTCGTGGTAAATAAACACCGGGTTCCCCTCAACGGTGCCCGGGATATCCGCCCTGATACGCTTCGGATCGGTGTACATCCCCCGCACCTTCATCTCCACGGTTTTTCTGTCGTCGGAGAGCAGTATCGCATTGTTGAGTGATTTGGACATCTTTGCGTTACCGTCGGTTCCAACGAGGGTTGGCACATCACCGACGAGCACATCGGGCACCGGAAAGACCTCTCCGTAGAGGTGGTTGAACCTTCTCGCTATTTCCCGCGTAAGCTCGACGTGGGCCTCGTTGTCCTTTCCCACCGGGACAAGATGCGCACGCGGCATGAGAATGTCGGCGGCCTGGAGTACCGGATAGCCGAGCAACCCGAAAGGCATTTCAGCAAGATTGGCGGCGTTCGCCATGTCCTTGAGGCTCGGTAATCGTTGAAGCCGCGGTACGGTAGTCAGCATCTCAAAGAACAGGTTCATCTCGTACACTTCATGGACAGCAGACTGGAGGTAAATTACCGATTTATCCGGATCGATTCCGCAGGCAAGATAATCACACACCATCTCTCTCGCGTTCTCGGCGATATTCTCGATGTTGTCCTTGCCGGGTCTCGTGGTGAGGGTGTGCAGATCGGCAACGATGAAGTAACACTCGTAGGTGTCCTGCAGCTTCACCCGGTTTGCCAGGGAACCAAGGTAATGACCGATGTGTAGTTTGCCCGTAGGCCTGTCGCCGGTGA
The DNA here is from genome assembly GCA_964536145.1 of uncultured Spirochaetales bacterium. Lineage (GTDB taxonomy): Bacteria > Spirochaetota > Spirochaetia > ARS1246 > ARS1246 > JAFGHN01. The sequence goes on from CAZHXC010000028.1 coordinate 6,010, forward strand.
GAATTCTTTTGTCAGCCATACTTATCCTGTTCTTCTCCCTTTTCTTCTGTAGCCTTTGCCCATCAATATGCCGATTGCGTTCAAGGCAGGTATGTTATCACAGACAATTTTTATGGCAACCATGATAGGTGTAGCGAGAAGCATCCCTATCGCCCCCCAGAGCCAACCCCAGAGGATTAGGCTGAAGAGCACGACAAACGGACTGATGTCGAGCCGGTGCCCCTGAAGCCTGGGATCAAAGAAGCTGCCGATTACGTTCTGAATGACCGCCATTGACAGGGCGACGGCGACCATCCTGCCCGGAGATTCCGGGTAAAACTGTATAAAGCCGATTACCGAAACCACAAGAAAATGCGCAATAGAACCGATGCTCGGTATAAAATTGAGGAGAAACGCCGCAAATGCCCATACAATCGGGAAATCCAATCCAATGATGAGAAGCGAAATATAGACAAGCACTCCGGTAATAGCAGATATGAAGAGTTTTACCGAGAGATATCTGCCTATCTGCTCGTTTATATGCCTGATGATAAGGCCAATCTTGTCGCTGGTGGCCGCCGCAAAGGCCGTACGTAATTTGTGCTCGAGGAAGGGGCGCTCGAGGAGAAGAAATATGAGGAAAACGGTGATGATAAACAGTCCTCTGACAAAGTCGATAAAACTGCCGGACATGCTAATCAAATACCCTCTGGTCATCGTCACCCAATCGGGTTCGCCAAGTACACCGGTAGGAAGACCGAAACGTTCAGACAGCGTTTGGGAGATGTTAGCGAAGAGAAGCTC
>CAZHXC010000028.1:6802-13184 GCA_964536145.1 uncultured Spirochaetales bacterium
TCAAACTTGGATTGATACCTCGGTAAAACCCGGAGAAACGACTGCAAACTGTTGTAGAAGAACAGCCCAATGAGAAAAAAAACACCGAGGATAACGAGGATGATGATTGCGATTGCGACTCCCTTGGGAACATGGAGCTTGCGCAACAGGTCAACCGCCGGACCAAACACGAATGAGAATAGAACGGCGATTATGAGCGGCATAATGACCGGCTGAGCGTAGTCCACGACAAACGCAACCAGGCCGAACGCTATCACGGCGAGTAGCATCACTATCGCTTTCTGAGCATCCATCGGTCAAGAACCTATCATGGATCGAGAGAACGTGGAAGACTCCCTTGATGCAACAGGTCACATAAGTAATAATCACGCAGCCGGAGTTACCATGATATTGAGAATTGGTGATCTGACACCAAAGGTGAAGAATGCGGCGTTCATCGCGGAAAATGCTACCGTCGCCGGCGATGTAACCCTCGGCGCCGAGACAACCGTCTGGTTTGGTGCGGTTCTCAGGGGAGATATTGCGCCGATAACGATCGGTGATCGTACGAATATACAGGACAATGCAGTTCTTCACGTCGATGAGGACACACCGCTTCTCATCGGCAGCGATATCACCATCGGCCATGCCGCGATCGTTCACGCTTGTACAATCGGCGACGGTTCGCTCATCGGCATGGGTGCATGCGTGTTGAATAACGCGGTTATCCCGCCACGATGCCTTGTTGCGGCGGGCACCCTTGTCCGTCCGGGCAAGAGCTTCCCGGAGGGCTCGCTCATCGCCGGTAGCCCCGCACGTGTCATAGGCCCCGTTCGCAAGGGTGATCTGGAAGCCATGCGGCAGGGCATTAGCGTGTATATTGAAAGGGGAAAGCTCTACGCGAGGGAAGCAAAGCGTGTTTAGCAAAGACGGTTCCGTGCTCATCACGTTTCAAAACCTGCTCGAAAGTATCTCTTCCGCTTCACCCGATATCGATATCTATCCTCTCTTAGCAGAGCAATTACGGAACGAGTCCGGTGCGCTCGCAGTAACCATGTCTGCGTATGATGCCGCTAAGGGGGTATTACGCGCTACCGCCGTTTCCGCCGGTGAGGATGTACTCGATACCGTCAATGATGTTTTCGGCGCGCAGATTATCTCATTCGAAGACGAGCTCCCGCCGGAGCGTTACAACCGTTTTCTTAAGACGCCTGTGGAAACGACAAATACCTTTGCAGATGCAACGTTTCACATATACCCGGAGGATGTCTGCCGTGCCGTCGATGAAAAGTTACACATCGCTTCATTTCAACGGCTGAATCTCACCGTGGACGATGCGCTTATCGGAACAGCTCTTATTGCATTCGGCAAAAACGTACCACCTCTCGAGAGAGAAAGCGCTACCATGCTCGCTCACATCTGTGGTTTGCTTATCCGCGAAAGAAACGCCAATATTCGAAAAAAGCAAACGGAAAACCGTTCACGTGAAATCCTGGAAATGCTCCCTGAGGTTGTTTTTGAGACCGACAGCAACGCCAGGCTGACCTATGCCAATGCTTCCGCTTTCAGATGTTTCGGCTACACAAAGTATGACCTCGAAGCCGGATTATGGGTCGATTCGCTGGTGGTGCCTGAGGAAAGGGAACGGGCGAAGCAGAGCGTAAAGAAAGTGCTCGACAGCGGACAAAGCCAGGGACCGGTGGAGTATATGCTGCTGAAAGCCGACGGGACGAGATTCCCGGCGCTTATCTCCTCGAGTGCCGTTTCTTTAGGAGGCGGAAACCGTGGCTTGAGCGGCGTGGTAGTGGACTTGAGCAGGGCGCGGCATGCGGAGAGCCATCGTGCCCAGCTTGTGGCCGCCGTGGAGCAGTCGGCGGAAGCGATCATGATAACCGACAATATCGGCCGCATCCAATACGTCAACCCGGCCCTGTTGCGGATAACCGGCGCAAGAAACGAGGAACTTATCGGCAAATTGCCATTTGCCCTGGCACGAGGTGAAGACAGCGAAAGCTATGGCGTGCTCTACAGGGCAATCCAGCGTGGCGAAATCTGGCAGGGAATGATCGAAGGAAAAAGGGCCGATGGATCTGAGTATATGCTCGATGCGAGCGTGAGCCCGGTGCGCGGCGAATCCGGCGCGGTGATCAACTGCGTCGCCGCAATGCGCGACGTAACCTACGAACGCGAGCTCGAAGCTCGATATCAACAGTCCCAGAAGATGGAGGCTATTGGCAGGCTGGCAGGCGGTATAGCCCATGATTTTAACAACCTGATGACCGCCATTGGGGGATATGCGGAGCTTATCAAAGATTCGCTAGATGAAAACGATGAGCGGCGTAACGACCTCAACGAGATCACCGGTGCCGTAGGAAGGGCGGCGGCGTTGACGGGCCGGCTTCTCGCATTCAGCCGCAAACAGGCGGTACAACCGAAGCCGACCTCGGTGGCCGAAACACTCTCCGGTATGCGGACAATGCTCAGAAGACTTCTTGGAGAAGACATCGAGACGGCGGTTTTTTTTGAAAGCGATTTGCCAAAAGTGTATATCGATCCCGTGCAGATTGAGCAGGTGATGATGAACCTTGCGGTAAACGCCCGGGACGCGATGCCGGGAGGTGGAACACTGTCGATACACGTGAAGCGGACCGACAGCTTCCTGATCATCGAAGTGAGCGATACCGGTGAGGGCATGCCAAAAGAAATACTCGAGAAGATTTTCGAGCCGTTTTTTACGACAAAGTCGCCCGGCGACGGGACCGGTCTCGGCCTGTCAACGGTATATGGTATCGTGGAGCAAAACAACGGTGAAATCACCGTAGATTCTACCGTTGGGCGAGGGACCCGATTTATCATCAAACTACCTGTCCTCGATACCGGTGCCGGCGAGGACGGGCAAAGCGAAAGCGGGGAGGCAAACGTTTTTTCTCAAAGGCAAGTCATCATGCTTGTCGAGGACGAGGAGCTCGTCCGCAACTTGACCGCAAAAGTATTGAGCAAAGCAGGCTACGAAGTCATGGCATTTGAAAATCCCAGAGAAGCACTGCGCGAGTTCACAAAAATCGACTCGGTTTCCCTGCTCGTCACCGATGTAGTGATGCCGGAGATGAACGGCAAAGACTTAGCCGACGAGCTGGTCAAGCTGAAACCGGAATTGAAGGTCTTGTACATGTCGGGGTATACAAACGAGGTGATAAGCCTTCGCGGTATTCAGGACGGAAGCGTTCCCTTCATACAGAAACCCTTCTCACCGCCCGCCCTCATTTCAAAAATCGAAGGACTTCTCAGCTAAGTCCCCATCCTGTACCGGCGAACGATCTCGGTGGTTGTCTGTACGGTTGTTACAGTATGCCCCGGTAGCGGCACAAGTCTTTCATGGATAGTATCGAGTATACACTCTTTCTGAGGGTAAAAGAGGTTCTCCATTTCCGCCGGCGGGCTGATCGAGTTGCGCGCCGCAACAACCGCTACCGGCGCGTCGAGGTAATCAAATGCCGCCCGTGTCATCGATGAGGCGACTGTGTGAAGAAACGACCCCCTCTCGCATGCATCGGATGCGAGCAGCAGCCTGCCTGTCTTTCTCACAGATTCAATAAGCGGCTCCATGTTGAGCGGGTTGATGAAACGCAGGTCAAAGAGGTCGGCCGAAAGCCCTAACTTCTCGAGCTCATCGGCCGCATCGAGCGCCCTGTACAGCGTAGCACCGATTGTGCATATCGTCACATCATTCCCACTTCTCCGCTGCACGGGCTCTCCTTCGGCAATTTCGTAATATCCCTCCGGAACGCCGTCGGGCTCGAAAATCTCGCCTGCATCATAAAGCCTCTGGCTTTCAAAAAAGACAACCGGGTCCGTTCCGCGGAGCGCGAGGTTGAGCATGCCCTTTGCGTCGTACGGTGTTGCCGGAAACATGACCTTCAGCCCCGGTATGTGCGCTGTAAGCGAACTCCAGTCTTGAGAGTGTTGCGCACCGTAGCTGTTTCCGACGGAAACCCTTATAACCAGCGGCATCTTGAGATGTCCGGCGGACATCGCCTGCCACTTGGAAGCCTGGTTGAAAATTTCATCACCGGCGCGACCCATAAAATCGCAGTACATTAGCTCGACAACCGCGCGTCCGCCGCACATGGCGTAGCCAATACCCGATGCTACGATTCCCGCCTCGGAAATGGGAGTGTTGAAAAGCCGGTGGTACGGCAGCGCTTCGGTCAGCCCTCTGTAGACCCCGAATGCACCGCCCCAATCCCTGGCCTCCTCACCGAATGCTATCATCGTCGGGTCTTCCCGGAACCTGTGGAGTATCGCTTCAAACAGAGCGTCGCGTAGCGATAAGACTTTGTTTTTTGGAAGCGGTTTTCCGGCGTCGTCGAGCCCGAATCTTGATCTTCGCATAATCGATTTGATGCGAGGATTTGATTCCGCGTCGCCGGAGATTTCGCTCTTTCGATCATCAAGCCTGTCGGCTTTCCCGTTTGAAAACATAACCGATTCTATGAGCAACGGATCCACCCGGGGAGAGGTATCGAGTGAAGCTGCAAGCCTCAACGCCTTGGTCACCTTCCCGACCACCCGATCTTTGTATTCTGCAATCTCCGGGTCGCTCACTATCCCGTGATCCGCAAGATACCCGCTAAAAGATGTGATGCAATCGATGTTCCGCCACATCTCGAGCTCCTCCTTTGTCCTGTAGGAGGAGATATCCGACGGTCCGTGCTGTGAGATCCTGTAGGTGATGGTGTCGAGCAGTACAGGGCCCTTTCCCTCGAGCAGCAGCTTTCGTTTTCTCAAAACCGCGTCTGCAACGGCAAGAGGATTGTATCCGTCCACACGTTCGGCGTGCATATTTTCAGGATTCACGCCTGCCCCGAGTCTTGCGAGCACTTCAAACCCCATCGTTTCGCCGGCGGTCTGCCCGCCCATGCCGTAGAAGTTGTTTATCAGATTGAACATGAGAGGCGGTGAGCCGCCGATCTCCGGCTCCCACAGCGTTCTGTACTGCTCCATCGCGGCGATCATCATGCCTTCCCACAACGGCCCGCGCCCTGAGGCTGCATCCCCGATATTTGCGACAACAATTCCCGGTCTGCGGTTGATTCTCTTGAAAAGGGCGGCACCTGCGGCGATACCGCCGGAGCCTCCGACTATCGCGTTGTTTGGATAACACCCGAAAGGAGCAAAAAACACGTGCATCGACCCGCCGAGACCGCGGTTAAAGCCACCGGCGCGGCCGAAGATCTCGGCTAGGGTGCCGTAGAGTACGAAATCTTCCGCCAGGTCCGCGATACTACCGGTGTGGTCCTTCTCTACTACCGAAAGACAATCGCCGCCTAAGTATGTTTTCATGATTGTTTCGAGCTCATCGTCCTCGAGCTTTGCTACCGCTGACAAACATTTGGCAATGACCTCACCGTGACTTCTGTGCGAGCCGAATATGAAGTCATCGATATCGAGATGGATGCATTGACCGACGGCGGCGGATTCCTGTCCGATGGAGAGGTGAGCGGCTCCTGCATGCTCGTATTCGATGCCCATATAGCTTCCCTGTCGTTTTATGGCATCGAGCATCGACTCAAACTCCCGAATCATGAGCATGTCGTAGAGAATCCGTTTGAGCCCTTCCTCACCAAAGATCCGTTTCTCCTCTGCAAAATCAGGCTTGTACCGGTTGAGCGGTATCGGTTCTATCCTGATCTCACCGGGCTTTCTTACAACCGCCGGATCTATGACCTGTGATTTGGGCATTTGTCTCTCCTTATGTCCACCTCAACCCGCGAGAATGAGCTCAAAACTCGCAATCGCCTCGCAGAGGCTTTTCAGGTATCGCGCAGCAGGTGCACCATCCACCGCCTGGTGGTCTACGGTCAATGACAGGCCGATGTGTGGCCTGAAAACCGTCTCGCCGCCGGCGGCTACGGGTTTTTGCCGGATGTTGCATATACCGAGTATAGCGGCCTGCGGCGGGTTGAGTATGGGGGTAAACACCTCGACACCAAGTACACCGAGATTTGAGACGGTGAACGTCCCTCCGGAAAGATCGTCCGGATTGATGCCGCCGTAGACACACAGCTTGCTGAGCCTGGCGGTTTCCGCGGCGAGATCCTTCAGGGAGAGCTCATCGGCAAAACGGATGACAGGGACCATGAGCCCTCTCTCGGTATCAACGGCAAAGGCGGCGTGGACGGATTCGAATTCAATAATCTTGTCGCCGAGGAAATGGGCATTGAGCGCTGGGTAACGCCTGAGTGTGCTAACGGCAGCAAAGAAAATCAGATCGTTCACGGTGATGTCCCGTAAGCCGAGCTCCTTTTTTGAGTTTTTCAGATCTTCCCGGTAGGCGAGTATCCGGCGCGCGTCCGCCGATGCGTGCAGGGTAAGTTGCGCGGTCCTACGCAATGATCCCGCC
>CAZHXC010000029.1:0-3004 GCA_964536145.1 uncultured Spirochaetales bacterium
CATGATCAGGACAAGGCAACTATGCTTCCCATCATCCGCGAGCTAAGCGATCTTCGATTTGACATCTGCGCGACGAGAGGTACGGCCGCGTATCTGTTCGAGAACGGGATCTTTGCAGAGGTCATTCTCAAGATACACGAAGGACACCCGAACGTCATAGACCATATGCGAAGCGGGATAATCGATCTGCTCATCAATACGCCGTTGGGCTTGTTCTCACAGATCGGCGACGAGGAAATCCGGATTGAGGCGGTGAGGAGAAAGATTCCGTATACCACCACAACATCCGCCGCGGAAGCCGCGGCAGAAGGGATACGATATCTGCTGAAACAAGAGATAAACGTGTGTCCGCTTTCAAGCGAAACGGTTATGCTTTAGATGCCCGTTCGCCGGTCCGCGCTCGCTCGGCGCGCCGTGGCGAATCGCCGTTTTCAACCACAAAGTTGTTGAAATAGTACTCGTAGCTGTCGATCAGTGCCTCCCAGGATGCCTCGATGATGTTTTCCGATACACCAACGGTATCCCATGTCCTTGTATTGTCGGTGCTCGTTATGAAGACCCGGACCTTGGAAGCGGTGGCCGCTTCCGGGTTGAGTACGCGAACGCGATAGTCAATCAAGTGTATGTTTTTAAGAAAGTGCTGAAAGGGCGAGAGGGCATCACGTACGGCCATGTCGAGAGTTTCAACAGGTCCGATTCCTACTCCCGCCCCCATTACCTGTTTACCCTCGTGAGTGAGAAATATCCGGCCCACCGTCTTTGAGCTGACATCGCCCGTCTTGTATGACTCGAGGTGATAGTTGTTGAGGTCAAAAAGGCTCGTGTACTTGTGTATGCATTTGCGTATGAGAAGATCGAAGGACGCCTCGGCGGCTTCGTACTCGTATCCTGAGTTTTCCTTCTGTTTGAGGGTTTCCAACAGCTCCTTTACAAATTGGGAATCCTTGGAAAACTCTCCGTATCTCGACATCTTCTTTGCAATAGTCGATTTTCCGGCGAGCTCGGAAAGGATGATACGGCGTTCATTACCGACAACCGATCCGTCGATATGCTCCATCAGCCCGGAAGCCTTGCTGATAACATCGGCATGTTGTCCCGCCTTGTGGCTGAACGCCGCTTCTCCCACATAGGGCTGACGCTTGTCCGGAATGATATTTGCTTTCTCCGAAATAAATCGCGAAAGAGAGGTGAGATGCTTCAGTTGCGTTCCCATTTTTGCCGTGTAACCAGTCTTGAGGCAGATATTCGGAACCACGACGCAGAGATTCGAGTTTCCGCTTCTCTCGCCCCAGCCGTTGATCGTACCCTGAACGTGCACCGCGCCTTCGAGCACGGACAACAGCGAGTTAGCATCGGCACACCCTGAGTCGTTGTGATAGTGCACGCCGATAGGGGCAAGTTTTTCACCGGGAAGCGAGCGGATGATTTCCACAACTTCATGTGGCAGCGTTCCACCATTTGTGTCGCACAACACCAACACGTCGCCTCCGGCCTCCGTACCGGCCTTTAGCAGTTCGAGGGCGTATTCGGCATCATCCTTATATCCGTCAAAAAAATGTTCGTAATCGACAATCACTTCTTTACCGTGGGACTTCAGAAAGGTGATGGAATCGCTGAACATTGCAAGGTTTTCTTTTGTCGTGGTTTTGAGGACTTCTTTTACATGCGCTTTCCAGCTCTTTCCCACGATGGTGACGGCCTCGGTGTCCGCCTCGATGAGGGCGGCCAGGTTGGAATCATCGGCGGCGTTGTGGCCGGGTCGGCGGGTAGAGCCGAAGGAGGCAATTTTTGCGTGCTTGAACCGTTCATGCTTCATGCGCCTGAAAAACTCGAGCTCTTTTGAATTGGAAAGCGGGAATCCACCTTCAATATAATCGACACGCATATCATCGAGCAGGTGTGCGATCTGCACCTTATCTTCCAGGGTGTAATTCACCTCTACACCTTGCATGCCGTCGCGGAGGGTGGTGTCGTAGATCTGTATTCTTTTCATCGGGTTTCCTTATCGGTCTGTGTCTGCAGCATGTATCTGTTGAGAGCGTTTATGTAAGCTCTTGCACTCGCTTCGAGTATATCGGTTGACGAACCTCTTCCGGTACATTGGCGGCCGTCAATCTCGAGAATGACCGCAACTTCCCCCAGCGCCTGTTTGCCCGGGGTGACCGCCTGGACGTTGTACTCCTTCAGCTTTGTTTGCAGGCCGGTAATCCTGTCTATTGCTACAAAAATCGCGTCGATTGGGCCGTCACCGGTGGCTGCTTCTTCAGAGAGATCATCTCCACTGCCGATTCTCACGGTAGCGGTGGGTATGGAAACGTTACCGGTTGTGACGTTGAGGTATTCGAGAGAGAAATACGCCGTCTGGCGTCCGAGCTCGTCTGAGACAATAGCATACAGATCGTCATCGAACACCTCTTTTTTTCTGTCGGCAAGATCGAGAAACCTGGCGTATGCTTTTTTTACCTCTTCATCACTCAGCGTGAGACCGAGTGTCCTCAAGCGCTGTGTGAATCCGTGGAGTCCCGAGTGGCGCCCGAGGACGATGCTGGAATCGACACGACCCACCGACTCCGGCGTCATGATCTCATAGGTGGAGCGGTTCGATATGACGCCGTGCTGGTGGATTCCCGCTTCGTGAGCAAAGGCGTTTTCACCTACTATCGGTTTGGTTCGAGAGATGGGGAAACCGATGATATTGGCCAACAGCCTCGAGGTGCTGTAGATATTTTTCGTGTCTATTTTTGTTGAATAGGGCAGATGGTCTCCTCTGACCGCAAGTGCCATAACGATTTCCTCGAGGGAAGCGTTCCCCGCGCGCTCACCTATTCCGTTAACGGTGACCTCAACCTGTCTCGCTCCCGCTCTGATAGCGCTGATCGAGTTGGCGACCGCAAGACCGAGATCATTGTGGCAGTGTACCGACAAAACAGCCTTATCGATATTTGGTACTCGATTTTTTATTTCTGTAATTATCCGGGAAAACTCGTCGGGCATGGTGTAGCCG
>CAZHXC010000029.1:3014-6742 GCA_964536145.1 uncultured Spirochaetales bacterium
TGATCGATGCACCCGCGTCTATGGCGGTTTCGACAACCTTACACAGAAAGTCGATCTCGCTCCTTGTCGCGTCCTCCGGAGAAAACTCAATCTCGTCCGTGAACTTACGCGCAAAGCTAACGGCGTGGGAGGTCATCTCTACGACCCGTTCCGGCTTCATCTTGAGCTTGTGTGCCATGTGTATCGGTGAAGTGGCGATAAACGTGTGTATCCGTTTTCTTTCGGCTTTGCTGATGGCTTCGGCCGCTGCTTCTATATCAGGTTCCAGAGACCTTGCAAGTCCGGCTATAGTCACGCCACGGACTTCCTGAGAGATAAGCCGGCAGGCGTCAAACTGGTGAGGTGAGGAGATGGGAAACCCGGCTTCGATAACATCTACCCCCAACCTCGAGAGGGCAACTGCAAGCTCATATTTCTGTTCTATGCTCATCGATGCTCCGGGGGACTGTTCACCGTCCCGGAGAGTTGTGTCGAAAATTGCAATGTGTTCCATTCCTGCTCCTGCCTTGTTTTTTTGCCATACCCCAAAAAAAAACCGCTCTCCCGTGGGAGAGCGGCCCGTTTTTCTAAAGCTACGGTGCTATCTCCCTCTGGTGTGGCCTTCGAGAATAATAAGGATGCCGATAAGGGAGATATATAAATAACGCATTTGCCTGTATATAAACATTATTGCTTACTGCAGTCAAGCCCGTCCAACAAGCCATATTCAAAATAGCGCCCGAGAAACAACTCTTGACCCGCTTTACCCTACAACCTAGAATCGAAGCATGTATCAAAAGACGGCATTTGATCGTCTCGTAGGTGAGCTTACCGCCGAGGAGCGGGTTCAAATGCTCAAGGAGATAGAAGCGAGCACCGTTGCCGGTGATGATCCGCTTTTCGCACCCCCTGAGGAGGGGGAGAGCCCGAATATCGAGGCAGAATACAGCCGGCTTTGGATTCTCAAACGGATATTTCTCTATTTCAAAGCGCTTTTGAGCCGGAGAACTCCCTTTGAGATATTTGAAGATTCATTACTCAGAAAGAGCGCAGAGGATCTCGAGCGTGCATCCGGTGGGATGTTTCAGGCAAGGACACGAACCGTGTCGGGGAGATTTGCAGATGAGCTCAAGGGCTTGCGTGATGCTCTCTCTCCCTTTGTCGAGCCGCTTTCACGAGCCTTTGGTACGGAAAAGAAGGAGTTTGTGTCTTTACTCGCAGGATTTGAGATCCCGCTCCATCAGGAGAGGCTGCTCGAATTGACGAACCCTGACAACTATTCGAGCAAGACAGGGCTCGTATCTGCTTCAGATATCAAAAAGCAGATGTTTGTGGATCTGGACGCATCGCTGAAGGATATAAGCGATTCCGACAGGTCTGAAGTGTACACTCACATGCGTTCGCTCCACTGCCTCACAGAACTTGTTTTCTTTCAGTTCTCGAGTATTCTCGAACACTTCGACGTGTCGCAAATAGGGGAAGCGGTTTCCCTCGAGTTGGTGAAAGATCAGCTTGTTGCGCTGGGGGACGTGCTGTGTTCCCAGGGTCGTCCGCCGGGGCAGAACGCGCTGAAGGCGCTCTTTCTCTTTGATACAGCCGATGATCAGACCCGGCCCGACACACTTGAGGAATATCTCAAAGAACGGATTGAAAAAGCAAATAGGGGAATCGTGAAGATTCGCGCCTTTGCAGGTCTGCTGCCGTTTCGAAAGCTCCTCAAAGTTTGCACCGGTAACATCGGTTACACCCCTGCATCACTGGGAGGCGGCGAAGATTGGTTTGCCCTGTATCGCAAGTTCTGGGAGGAGCGTGCTGAAACCACCGTAGAAGAGTACTCCTTCAGGCACAAGAAACGATTCCTTCTCGAAGAGGCGTCTGATTTGCTCAACGTACACGAGTTGCAGCCACTCAAGGGTTACTCTTCAAGATTGCTCGATGAGAGCCTGCGTGTCCGCTTTGAATCGACCCTGGCCTTTGTGGACAGTTTTGTTGCAAAGCTTTTTTTGCGTGAGATGCATCCGGTTTTGAAGATATTCCTTGTGGATGCCGACTTTTACAAATCGCAGAACAGGCAGCAGTTTACGGATGCATACAACGGATTGCGGGGTGCTGAAGGAGAGATAGAAAAGCTCGAGGCCGAACTCTCAAAGGACGGGCTTACCGGAAAGGCATTGGAGGAGTACCGTCAAGAGATAGACGAGCAATCGGCGCAGCACGACCGGCTCAGGGAAATGATGAGAACTATTGACGCGAGGGCTGAAGAGATTGTCACATCGGCACGAGACGATCTTGGAATGTTGATAAACGTCATTAAGGGGATCCTCTACGGGGAAAGCGGTGGAAGGTTTGACACTCTTGCCAACATCAGTTACATCGGGGGAAGCGAAAATCAGCGGCTGATTGAACGATTGGGTAACGTGCTCAAGCAGGCTGAAGAGGCCCGTCGTATCATAAACGAGCTCTACGATCTCGAGCGCTTTTTTTCGGATTAACTATGGACATTTTTTCACTGTCGGACGGGGGAGATTATCTGGTGGCATCCATCCCGTCGCAATCGAACGGAAACCTCAAATTCACCCTCTCCACGGCGGCCGCCGGTAGCCTGGCGGTAGCCAATACGGAGGAGCGTCAATCCTATTTCTCCTGTACCGGTGTGCCGGAAGATAGGGTGGCGTATTTTCATCAGACCCATTCAAAGCGGGTGGCGCTTGTCAATTCGGGCGCGGGACTACCGATAGATGCCGACGGAGGCGCAACTGCGGACGCGGATGTCATCCTGTCAATTACCGTTGCGGACTGTCTCCCTGTGGCGCTGTTTGATACTCGAGGCGGCGGATTTGCGCTTGTTCATTCCGGCTGGAAGGGTACCGGGATTGCGGCAGCGGCGCTCGAACTGATGCGGCGCCGCTTTGGCACCAGGCCTGATGCGGTACACGCGGTCATCGGTCCGGGGATCGGTGGTTGCTGCTACAATGTGCCTGAAGAACGGGCCGCAATGTTTGCACAATACGGTGAGGCAGTGGTAAGCCGGCGTGGCGACGCTGCATACCTCGATCTGAAGGAGGCAAACAAAGCCCTGCTAGAAAACGCCGGTGTTCAAACAATTAGCGCTTCATCGTTCTGTACGAGCTGCTCGGGCTTTCTCGGTTCCTACAGGAGAGAGGGGCCGCAGGATTTTACGCGAATGGTTGCTGTTGTCGGCTATTTTTAGTAGTGTTCCCTCCACGATGAAAGAAATACTCCACTCCTGGCGCACCGCGATGCTGAGCGCTCTGAAGACCGCAGCGGAAAGCGCGGGCAAAGACGGTACACAGCTCTCTCTCGAACAGATTGTTGTGGAGACCCCTCCAAATCCGGAGTTTGGCGATCTGGGTTTCCCGATGTTTCCGTTTGCCCGGGTGTTCAAAACCGCGCCTCCGGCCATAGCATCGGCGGTAGCGGAAATACTCAAAGGTGGGAGCACCGCCGGGGAAGTACGCGCGGCCGGCCCTTACGTAAATGTATTTCTCAACAGAGAGATCGCCGCCTCATCGGTTATAGATAGAATAGTAGGTGAGGGAGAGAAATATGGGAACAACTCTCACCTGAACGGCGAGAAGACGATGATCGAGTTCTCCTGTCCCAATACGAACAAACCTCTCCATCTGGGCCATCTGCGGAACGACGCGATAGGTATCAGCCTGGCAAACCTGCTCGAAGCCAACGGCGCCGAAGTTCTCAAGGTCAATCTGATAAACGACCGGGGTATC
>CAZHXC010000029.1:6752-10029 GCA_964536145.1 uncultured Spirochaetales bacterium
AAGTCGATGCTCGCCTATCAGAAATTCGGCAACGGAAAGACACCCGAATCTACCGGTATAAAGGGTGATCACTTTGTTGGTGATTTTTATGTCAAGTACAGCAGCTGGGAAAAGGAGGATGAAAGCGCTCAGGAGGAAGCCCGGGAGCTGTTGAGAAAGTGGGAAGCGGGAGATGAGGAAACAAATAAGCTCTGGAAAACAATGAACCACTGGGCGATTTCAGGAATCGAAGAGACCTATCAACGCACCGGTGTGGAATTCGACCGGGTCTACTTTGAAAGCGAGACGTATGCATCCGGCAGGGAACAGGTACGCGCCGGATTGGAGAACGGGGTTTTTGCACGTGAGGAAGACGGGTCGGTAACTATTGATTTGACCGATATTGATCTCGACAAACGGGTACTGCTGCGGAGTGACGGAACGAGCCTCTATGTTACGCAGGACATCGGCACCGCCATTCTCAGGCACGCTGATTGGCCATTTGAGCGGCTTATTTATGTGGTGGGCGCCGAGCAGGAGTACCATTTCAAGGTACTGTTTCACATACTCAAACGGTTGGGCTACGAATGGGCGGACAATCTGTATCATTTTGCCTACGGAATGGTAAACCTTCCCCACGGAAAGATGAAATCACGCGAGGGCACCGTAGTGGATGCGGACGATCTTCTCGATGTGCTCAGCCAACTTGCGGTGCAGGAAATACGGGACAAGGGCCGGGAAGGCGAATTAGATGATGTCGAAGCAACCGCTGAATCTATTGCGAGAGCTGCGGTCAACTACTACCTGTTGAACGTAACTCCGGCAAAAGACATGATATTTAATCCCGATGAATCAATCGCGTTCAACGGGAACACGGGTCCCTACTTGCAGTACACAGGTGCCAGGCTCTCTTCAATGATCAGAAAATTTGAACAGAGAGCTCAAGATTTTGCCGGCGGAAAAGCAGATACCTCGCTGATCGATGACGGTGACGAGTGGGAAGTTATAAAGCTCCTCGGCAATTTTCCCTCTATTGTCGAAAACGCCGCAGATGAGCTCAATCCCACGGCGCTTGCCGGCTATCTCTCTGATTTGGCCAGGCTATACAGCCGCTACTATCACGACAATCCGGTCCTGCACAACGAGAATATCGATCTTGTACATACCCGTATCGCAATCGCCCGGTCGGTGGTGCAGGTGCTACGAAACGGTTTTCGAATCCTGGGGATTCCGTTTCTGGAAAGAATGTAGAACCTACGTAGATGTAACTTTTGCGTGCCGGCCTCATACGGATATGTAGGAAAATCTCATAAATCCCGCCAAAATAGGGCGAAAACCGCGGTGGTACGGATATTGCTGTTAGGATGTACTTACAAGGAAACAAGAGTTTGAATATGCGAAAAAAAGCCGGTCTTTACGATCCAATCTTTGAACATGACGCTTGCGGCGTAGGATTTGTCGCAAATATAGACGGGAGTCGAAGCCACGAAGTGGTGGAAGAAGGGATCACTGTGCTGAAAAACCTCGAGCACAGGGGTGCAATTGGTGGTGACCAGAAGACCGGGGACGGAGCAGGTATGCTCGTGCAAATACCCGACGGTTTTTTCCGGAAGGTATCTGATTGCGAGCTTCCACAACCCGGCGCCTATTGCGTGGGTTTCTTTTTTCTTCCTTCGGATAAGAAAAAACTTGCTGCTGCAAAGCGAGTGGTGGAAGAACAGGTCGCTGTGAGGGGCGGGGAGCTCCTTGCCTGGCGCGAGGTTCCCGTGCGTCCCGATTGTCTCGGTGAGTTGGCGATAAGCACGATGCCCGCTTTCTGGCAGGCTTGTATCACCCTTGGCGAACACACGGGGGATGCTCTCGAACGGCAGGCCTATATCCTTCGCAAATGCATCGAAAATCAAAGCGCGGCCTTAGGTTGGAGTCTTGATGATTTCTACGTGGTCTCGTTGTCGAGCAGAACGATTACCTATAAGGGCATGTTCATCGCTTCACAATTTGTTGCATTTTATCCTGATTTGCAGGATCCGGATTTTGAAACCGCACTGACCATTGTGCATGCGAGGTACAGCACAAATACTCTGCCGTCCTGGTACCTTGCACAACCCTTCAGACTCATCGCTCACAATGGAGAAATCAACACGCTGCGGCGCAATTTGAACAATATGAGAGCACGGGAGAACTCGCTCTCCTCCGAGCTCTTTGGCAACGATCTACCACTGCTCTTTCCGGTTACCAGCTCAGCGATCAGTGATTCGGCGGTGTTCGACAATGTGTTCGAGCTGCTCATGCAGGGCGGGCGTGCCGCGGAGCATTCGATCATTATGATGGTGCCCGAAGCGTTTGGTGTCCGGTACCATATTTCCGAGGACAAACGTGCTTTCTTTGAGTATCACGCCGCGATAATGGAACCGTGGGACGGGCCCGCCTCAATTGCGTTTACAGACGGTAGGAAGGTTGGCGCCACCCTGGATAGAAACGGTCTGCGCCCTGCGCGGTACGTTATCACGCGGAGCGGGAAAGCCGTGCTGGCCTCAGAGGTAGGCGTCCTCGATTTTCCCGATGAAGATATTCTGGAAAAAGGGAGACTCGCCCCGGGGAAAATGTTGATTGTCGATACGGCCAAAGGCCGGGTGATGAAGGACAACGAAATAAAGTCCTCGGTCTCCAGGAGAAAGCCGTACCGGCATTGGCTTCAGAGAAACAAGATCGAGCTCAGAGGCCTTCTTGGGGTACCGGGGAAAGTAACCGTTGACGCTGAAAAACTTCCGCTCCTCCAGCGTGTCTTTGATTACACCATGGAAGACCTGAAGAACATACTCGCGCCAATGATACAAAATGCCCAGGAGCCGGTCGGTTCCATGGGCAACGATTCTACCCTCGCGGTGCTTTCGGACAAACCGCAGCTGCTCTACAACTACTTCAAACAGCTTTTTGCGCAGGTTACGAATCCGCCGATCGATCCCTACAGGGAAAACCTGGTTATGTCGCTCATGAGCTTTGTCGGCCGGGAGCGTAATCTTCTGAGCGAAACACCTGAACACTGCAGACAGCTAAAGCTTGCCCATCCGATATTGACAAACGATGACATAGCGCGGCTGCGAAACGCGCGGCTTGAGGGCTACAAAGTTTGCACGGTTTCCATGCTGTTCGCCCCGGGAAGACCGGGGGCCTTGCGGGATGCAATAGACGAGCTTTGCCGGAATGTGGAACGCAGGATAGACGAGGGAAACTCTCTGGTCATCCTCAGCGATAGGGGAGTAGATGAGAAGACGGCGCCAATCCCCGCACTCCTTGC
>CAZHXC010000029.1:10039-12972 GCA_964536145.1 uncultured Spirochaetales bacterium
GGTCCATCATTATCTGGTACGAAAAGGAAAGCGCCATTTGAGCGGTCTTGTTGTAGAGACCGGAGAGCCGAGGGATGTGCAGCACTTTGCTACCCTGGTCAGTTTTGGTGCGAGCGGAATAAATCCCTACCTGGCATTTGAAACAATGGTCGACATGCAGCAGAAAGGCTATGTCCCGGCGGAGTACTCTCACGAGGATATGCTCGAGCACTATATAACCGCAATCAAGAAAGGCCTTTTGAAGATCATGTCAAAGATGGGCATTTCAACCATACGTAGCTATCGCGGGTCGCAAATATTCGAGGCGGTTGGACTCGATGAAGATTTTGTCGAGCGTTACTTTACCGGTACCCCCTCACGTATCGGAGGAATCGGTATGGAGAAGGTGGAAGAGGACACCGTTGCCAGGCACCGGAATGCTTTCTCCGTTGAGCCTGAGGAACGGCTCGATTCGGGCGGTATCCTGCATTTCAGACACGGGGCGGAAAAACATCTCTTTTCTCCGCAGGCGATCACGCTTCTCCAGCGCGCCACCCGTGAAAACGATTACGGGGTGTTCAAACAATACTCGGATGTAGTGAACGACATCAGCACCTATAGGTGTACCTTGAGAGGTCTGTTCAACTTCAAGGAATCGGCCGGCATCCCGATTGATGAAGTGGAACCGGTCGATGAGATCATAAGGCGCTTTGTGACATCGGGGATGTCATTCGGTTCGATCAGCAAGGAAGCCCACGAATCCATCGCGATAGCCATGAACTCACTCGGTCTGAAGAGCAATTCGGGAGAAGGCGGCGAGGATGAGGAGCGTTTCAAGCCGAGAGCAAACGGCGATAATGCAAACAGCCGCATAAAGCAGGTCGCATCGGGGAGATTTGGCGTGAACAGCGCCTACCTCGCAAGTGCCGATGAGCTTCAGATCAAGATGGCGCAGGGCGCAAAACCGGGGGAAGGTGGACAGCTTCCCGGACACAAGGTGAACGAAGCGATTGCAAAGGTACGGCATTCCACACCCGGCGTCATGCTCATCTCGCCGCCGCCGCACCACGATATTTATTCAATAGAAGATCTCGCCCAGCTCATTTTTGATTTGAAAAATGCAAATCCCGCTTGCCGTGTGTCGGTGAAGCTGACCTCCGAAGTTGGTGTCGGCACCGTGGCCGCGGGCGTTGCCAAGGGCAAAGCGGATACCGTGCTCATTGCCGGCGGTGACGGCGGCACCGGCGCGAGTCCCATCTCCTCAATCCTTCACGCGGGAACTCCCTGGGAAATAGGGCTTGCCGAAACCCAGCAGGTTCTGGTAGGTAACCATCTCCGCAGCAGGATACGGGTGCAGGTTGACGGACAGCTGAAAACCGGCCGCGATATTGTGATTGCCGCCCTTTTGGGTGCCGAAGAGTTCGGCTTTGCCACAACCGCTCTTGTCACCCTCGGCTGCGTGATGATGAGAAAATGTCACCTCAACACCTGTCCCGTGGGTATCGCAACGCAGGACCCGGAGCTCCGCAAGCGTTTCCGCGGCAAGCCCGAATATCTCGTGAACTTTATGCGGTTTTTGGCGATGGAAGTGCGGGAAATTATGGCAGCGCTGGGTTTCAGCAAGCTCGAAGAGATGATAGGCCATGTCGAGCTTCTGGACGTGAAACGTGCGGTAGATTTCTACAAAAGCCGCGGTCTTGACTTGAGCCGGGTGCTCATGAAACCCGAGCTGTCTGAAGAAGACAGCCTGCGGTGCATACTCCCCCAAGGCTTGGATCTCAAGACCGCGCTTGACCCTGCGATAATACAAAAGACGCTGATCACCATGAACGGCAAGAAGCAGGTTTCGGTTGCCATGGATATCAGAAACTCCAACAGAACGGTGGGCGCCACCTTGAGCTACGAAATATCAAAGCAGTACGGGTCGGCCGGGTTGCCCGACGGGACGATTGAGGTGAGCTTCTCCGGTTCTGCCGGGCAGAGTTTTGGTGCATTTCTCGCACATGGCGTCACCTTCAAACTCAGCGGAGACGCCAACGACTATCTGGGTAAAGGGCTGTCCGGCGGAAGGATCATGGTTTTTCCACCGGAAAAATCGACTTTTCGTCCTGAGAGAAATATTATTACAGGAAATGTCACCCTTTTTGGCGCGACGGCCGGGGAAGTGTATATAAACGGAATGGCCGGGGAGCGGTTCTGTGTGAGAAACAGCGGCGCTACCGCGGTGGTCGAGGGTGTTGGAGACCACGGATGTGAATACATGACCGGCGGCACCGTGGTTGTCCTTGGTGAAACTGGTGTCAATTTTGCCGCGGGGATGAGCGGGGGTATCGCTTACGTACTCGATATGAGTCAGCTCTTCGACACCCGATGCAACCTGGAAATGGTTGATATCGAACTGGTTGTTGACGATGAGGATAAATCGATTTTGAAGGGTCTGATAGAACGGCATGTGGATTTCACCGGCAGCGATCAGGGCCGGTCTATCCTGGCGACCTGGGAAGAGATGTTGCCCTACTTTGTAAAGGTAATGCCGCTCGATTACCGGCTGGCTCTCGAGAAGATCAAGGCAAACGAATCACGTGAATCCGAAACCGTCGAAATGACTGAGGAGGTGTATGGCTGATGGGTAAACCTACAGGTTTTATTGAATACCAGCGTCTCATATCACACGAGAGGCCGGTAGATGAACGAATAAAGGATTATCGCGAGGTGGTACTTCCCACGAATGTGGAAGCAATCGAGAGGGAAGGCGCGAGGTGTATGGATTGCGGCACGCCGTACTGCCACGCACTCGGGTGTCCGTTGGTGAACCTCATTCCTGAGTGGAATGATGCGGTGTACAACGGGCAGTGGCGCGAGGCGTGGCAGCGGCTAGAGCTCACAAACTGCTTCCCGGAGGTTACCGGGCGCGTCTGTCCGGCGCCTTGCGAAACCACCTGTACGCTCTCAAT
>CAZHXC010000030.1:0-12915 GCA_964536145.1 uncultured Spirochaetales bacterium
CATCTCCAACGAGAATTACGCCAAGCCCGGGGGTAACGCCATTCTTCTTCAGCTGCGCAACTTCTTCAGTAAGCTCGGCCCTGATCTCCGCCGCGATCTCTTTACCGGAAATGATTTCTGCTGACACTGCTTCCTCCTGTCTATCGAATGGTCTAATAGGCTCTTATTCCAGCCTTCCCTCACGAAAAGCGGCAATGTATTCGCCGCCGAACATGTCGGTACCTTCGAGCACGGCTTTTGCCAGTTGGAAGCTCGTCGATTCAGTATCCATCGCCGCGATATCCTCTACAGGCATCTGTACCGGGTCGATAATTCCGCTGTCCCCGCCTGCCTCCACAAAGAGGCGGGTGAAGACCATATTGAGTAGTTTTCTCTTTGGCATGCCAAAAGAAACGTTACTCAGGCCACCGGTGATATGTACGCCCTCATACCGTTCCCTCACAGCCGTGGTTGACTCAAAAAACTTTTTCCCGTTTTCAGGATCCACACTGATTGGCAGGACAAGCGGATCGAGATACATCTTTTCTCTCTTCATGCCTTGGTCTTCAAGGATCTTCATGATGGTGTCGAAGTTTGTGATTCTCTCCTCCACAGACCCGGGGAGACCGAGCTTTCCGGCGGCGCTCACCACCGCGGCGGTGTTGTAGCCGATGACGGCTTCAACCGCATCCTCCCTCTCGGCGCTTACCGAGTTGACCATCTGCGTCACATCTTTCTTGCACCGTTCGAGACCCGCGGTGATGGTTGTGACATTGGAAGAATCGATACTCAAGGGTGTGTCGTAGCGGTCCGAGTAAAAGCCCGCGAGCCATGCCATGACCTCATTCCGTTCGGCAAGATCGTTCGCGTACTCGTCGACGTTTACATCGAGAAAATTGGCCCCCTTGGCGATCTGTCTTTCGGCTGCCCAGCACAGGTATTTCTCTCCGGTCGATCTCTCCTCCTCGCTCTTTCCAGAGAGACAGTGAAATATGGCCAGTGTGATATGTCTTATTTTGCCGTCATCGTACGGTGGGCTCAACTCCGCCCAGTTACCGGGAACGGGAAGCAGGTAGTCCTCCCCCCCGAATGTAAAAGAGACGCCCTCTCCGCCTCCGGAAAGTTTTGCGGTCCGAACGCCGCCGCTTTTTACGATTCGCGTGCAGTGGATATTTTCGCCAATAGTGGTAAACGATGCAGGATTCATGGGATTTCCTCTCCGAAAAGAAATTTGCAGTTAAAACAGGACTACCGTGCCCTCATATACCCTTAACGCTTTTATACACTTTTGTGAAGTGGCGCAGCAATTCCAAATGTGGCGCATGAAGAACGCTTGAAAGTGCGGAAATCATGTACCTCACTTAGAGCGGACAAGAGTCCGATGCGTTCGGTACATGATTTCCTCCCATGAGCAACATATTACGCCACTTTTGGTGTTGCTTTTGGAATTTGGGGGTTACGTGCTACGGAATTCAGGGCTTCCATTTTTGCACTTGTGGCTTTAGAATTGCACAGAGTAGGTACGGCAGAAGCGTAACAGCTTTCTTGGGTAGGCTGACTATTTTTTACGAGGGGGCTATTTGTATGGCGAAGCTGGATCCGACGAAAATGAAGGACTGGGAAATTGCGGAAGCTGCCGGTGAAGACATGCTCACCGTTGAGGAGATTGCAGCAAAGCTCGATGTGCAGAAGATGGAGCTCTTCCCCTATGGTCATTATGTCGGAAAACTTGACTATATGGCGATTCTCGACCGGCTGAAGGACAGACCGGACGGGAAGTACATCGAGGTAACCGCAATCACCCCCACACCGCTCGGTGAGGGAAAGACGACCACATCTATGGGGCTTGTCCAGGGGCTTGGAAAGATCGGCAAGAATGTGATCGGGGCGATCCGTCAGCCTTCGGGAGGGCCCACCTTCAACATCAAGGGCTCCGCCGCAGGCGGCGGATTGGCCCAGTGTATCCCGCTCACGGATTTCAGCCTGGGGCTCACCGGAGATATTGATGCCATCACGAACGCCCACAACCTTGCGATGGCCGCGGTAACCAGCAGGCTCCAGCACGAGTTCAACTATGGGGACAAGACGCTTGAGAAGAAAAACCTGAAGCGCCTCAACATCGATCCCCGGAATATGGCGATGAGCTGGGTGATCGACTTCACCGTCCAGGCCTTACGGGAGATCATCATCGGACTCGGCGGCAAGATGGACGGTTTTATGATGAATAGCGGTTTTGCAATCACCGTCTCCTCGGAGCTGATGGCGATTCTTGCGGTTGCAACAGATTTGGCGGACATGCGCGAACGCATGGGCAAGATCATCGTCGCTTACGACAAGCGCGGGAAACCGGTAACAACCGCTGATCTGGAGGTTGACGGCGCAATGACCGCCCTCATGGCAAAGGCGATCAACCCGAATCTCATGCAGACCGTCGAAGGACAGCCGGTGTTGGTTCATGCCGGCCCCTTTGCCAATATCGCCATCGGTCAGTCGTCCATAATCGCAGACAGGCTTGGCCTCAAGCTTGGTGACTACCTGGTTACTGAAAGCGGATTTGGCGCCGATATCGGATTTGAAAAATTCTGGAACCTGAAGTGCCGGTTCAGCGGTCTGAAACCCCACTGTTCGGTGATTGTTGCCACCATACGGGCTCTCAAGATGCACGGCGGCGGCCCCACGGTCACTCCGGGAGCGCCGTTGGATCCGGTGTACAAGGAGAGCAACGTCGGGCTCGTTGAAAAGGGTTGTGAAAACCTCATCGCCCATATCGAAACGGTAAAGAAGAGCGGGATATCGCCGGTTGTCTGCATCAATCACTTCTACACCGATACCGATGAGGAGGTGGCGGCGGTGAGAAAGGCCGCTGAAGCCGCCGGTGCACGCGTTGCTCTGTCAAAGCACTGGGAAAAAGGTGGGGATGGCGCGGTAGAGCTCGCGGAAGCCGTCGTGGAGGCGTGCAAGGCGGAGCCGCAGCTCAAATTCCTCTATGAGGAGTCCACGCCGTTGAAGGAACGGATCGAGTTGATAGCGAAGGAGGTGTACGGCGCCGACGGTGTCACCTACACCCCGGAAGCCGATGCCAAGATTGCGGCGAGCGAAAAAGATCCGGAGATGAAAAAGCTTGGTACCTGCATGGTGAAAACCCATCTTTCTCTCTCCCACGATCCTGCGCTCAAGGGCAGGCCAAAGGGCTGGGTGCTCCCGGTGCGGGACGTCCAGGTTTACATGGGAGCGGGATTCTTCGTGCCCATAGCCGGCTCAATAAAGCTGATGCCGGGAATGGCATCAGACCCTGCCTTCAGGTACATCGATGTAGATGTCAATACCGGAAAGGTAAAGGGCCTGTTCTGATGGAGATCGACTTGGGCCCCGCTCGCGAAATTCTTGCAGCGAGTGGTCTTGACCGGAAGAATAGCCCGGCAAAGGAAAACGAAGAAGGACTGATCTCTCTGCTACAGGATCTGCAGGGCAGGTACGGTTATCTTCCACGAGAAGTTCTCGAGTGGGTGAGCGGCGAGACAGGGATAGCGTTGAGCCGCATGTTTGGCGTCATCACTTTTTACACACAGTTTTCACTCGAGAAAAAGGGTGAGCACATCATCCGATGTTGCGCGGGAACCGCCTGCCACGTAAAGGGCGCGCCGCTCATTGCGGATGCGGTGAAGCGGGAGCTCGGCATCGGTTCGGGAGAAACCACCCCCGACGGTGTTTTCAGCTTTGAGACGGTCAACTGTCTCGGGGCTTGTGCTTTAGCCCCTCTGGTGGTTATCGATGAAGAGTATTACGGGAAGATGGACCAAGACAAAGTGCGGAAGATAATCGCGGAAACACGAACAAAGAAGCGAGCGCACGCTTGATCAATGTCACCATGGAGGAGCGATGCAGCTTGGAAAAATAGTCGATGAGCTTGGATTGACTGTGCTGTGCGGAGGCGAGTTGCTCGATAGAGATGTTTCCCGAGGCTATTCGAGCGACCTGATGAGTGACGTCATTGCTCATGGAGAGAAAGGGGATGTCTGGCTCACCATGCAAGTTCATATGAACGTAGTGGCGGTCGCGGCAATGAAAGAGGTTGCCGCGGTGATTCTCTCCGGCAATAGAAAACCTGAAGACGATGTCATCGAGAAGGCGAATGAGGAAGGCGTTGTTGTGCTCTCGAGTGAGTTGCCGACCTTTGAAATTGCCGGAAGGTTGTACCGGCTTGGTGTGGCGGGCATTTGAGAGAGTTTGTCGTCGACTTGCATGTGCACACCTGTCTTTCAGCGTGCGGTATGCCGGCTATGATACCGCCAGAGATAGTGGCCGCCGCGAAGCTGAAAGGAGTGGACGGGATCGGTATTACAGACCATAATTCCGCCGCGAATGTAGAGGCGGTGACGGCGGCCGCGGCGGCTGCGGGAGGCGGTATTACGGTGTTTGGCGGGATGGAGATCACTACAAAGGAGGAGATACACCTTCTTGCGCTCTTCCCGGATGGTGAGACGCTATGTAGTGTTCAGGATCTTGTTGAAAGCCGATTGCACGGCAGGAACAATCCTGGCTTTTTTGGCGAGCAGTACCTCGTTGACGCGGAGGGGTACGTGACGGGCACCTCCGGTCTGCTCCTCGCCGGTGCCACGGGACTTTCGATAGAAGAAGCGGTTGATGCGGTGCATCAACACGGCGGAATCGCCGTAGCTGCCCACATAGACCGGATGAGCTTCAGCATTGTCAGTCAACTCGGATTCATACCTCACACGCTTCCGCTCGACGGGGTGGAGGTTTCGAAGCCGGCGGCCGTGGGGTCCGGCGGCTTGTCAGAGGGCGCCATTGAGACACACGGGCTCCCGGTAATCGCATCGTCGGATGCACACACTCCACAGATGATCGGGGCAGCGGCATCAGCGGTGTGTTGTGAGGAGCTCTCATTTGACGAGCTCAAGGCGGCGTTTGGCGGTGAGGGTGGACGGTGCATCAGACCGGTGTGGCGCGACGGGCGCGAAGGGCGCAACGGACGCCCGGACGGATGAGAGGCGCGCGCCGGCCGTGTGGCCTTTGGCGAAACTACTGTATGAAGGAGGAGTTTGTATGAAACTCAAGCCTGAAGATATCGATAAAATCGCTCAACGGATGCGAACCGCCACCACGCTGCGGGATGGTAACGCCCGCGCGCGTATTACGGTGCACATGGGGACCTGCGGGATCGCCTCCGGGGCTCGCGAGATCATGCGGGCGTTTCTTTCTCAAATCGAATCGCATCACTCCCACGACGTCGAAATTACAACATCAGGGTGCGCCGGTCTGTGCAGCCATGAACCCATGGCGACGGTGGAAATCCAGGGTGAGGCGCCGGTGAAGTATGGAAAGCTCGACGCCGATAAGGTTTCGAGGATTTTTGAAGAACACATAGAAGGCGGAAGGCCGGTGGCGGGTCTGGCCATCGGTCAGGGAAGTGAGAGGATAGGCTGATGTATCGAATGCACCTGATGGTCTGTGCGGGAACCGGCTGCGTTTCCAACAGATCATTTGAAGTACGGGATGTGTTGAAGAGCGAGCTGGAAGCGCACGATTTGCAGGATGAAGTACAGGTCGTGCCGACAGGATGCCAGGGGTTCTGCGCTCAGGGACCCATCGTGCTGGTGCAACCCGATCATATCTTCTACCAGCTGGTGACTGTCAAAGATGTCCCCGAGCTTGTTGAGGAGCACTGTCTGAAAGGACGTCCGGTAGAAAGGCTCATGTACCGTCCGGAAAAAAAGGCGCCCGCTATCCCCAGGATAAACGAGATCGAGTTTTTCAAGAAACAGCAGCTCATCGCCCTGGCGAACCGGGGAATTATCGATCCCGAGAGCATCGATGAGTATATAGCCCGGGGCGGATATAAGGCTCTGGTAAAGGCACTGACAGAGATGAGCCCTGAATCGGTAATCGAGGAGGTGAAGGAGTCAGGGCTTCGCGGCCGCGGCGGGGCGGGTTTTCCTACCGGCGTGAAGTGGCAGTTTGCGCGGAACGCCGCCGGAGATGAGAAGTACATCATCTGCAACGCCGATGAAGGCGACCCCGGTGCGTTTATGGACAGGTCAGTCGTCGAGTCCGACCCGCACTCGGTTCTCGAGGGGATGAGCATCGGTGCATACGCCATCGGTGCGAAAAACGGCTACATCTACATACGTGACGAGTATCCGCTGGCACTTCGGCGTATCAGAAAGGCGATTGAAGACGCATCCGCCTACGGATTGCTCGGCGGGGATATTCTCGGTACCGGTTTTGAGTTTACGATAAAGGTCAAACGGGGCGCCGGAGCTTTTGTGTGCGGCGAAGAAACCGCCCTCATCGCTTCACTCGAAGGGAAACGGGGGATGCCCAGACCGCGGCCGCCCTATCCTGCCAACAGCGGCTTCAGGGGCAAGCCGACAAACATCAACAATGTCGAGACCTTCGCCAACATACGGCACATCATAGCCAACGGCGCCGGATGGTTCTCATCAATCGGTACAGAAAAGAGTAAAGGAACAAAGGTCTTCTCCCTTGTCGGGAAGGTGAACAACACCGGGCTCGTGGAAGTCCCCATGGGGATCACCGTCAGGGAGATGGTCTTCGAGATAGGCGGCGGGATTCAGAACGGTAAGAAGTTCAAAGCAGTGCAGACCGGCGGTCCTTCCGGAGGCTGCATCCCGGAGAAGCTCCTCGATATTCCGGTAGACTACGAATCCCTGCAAAGAGTCGGTTCGATCGTCGGGTCCGGGGGTATGATCGTCCTTGATGAGGACGACTGCATGGTTGAGGTCGCCCGCTACTTTCAGGCGTTTACGCAAGCTGAGTCCTGCGGGAAATGCGTGCCGTGCAGGGTTGGCACGCGGCAGCTGGTTGAAATCCTTACGCGTATCTGTGAAGGAAAGGGGGAGGAGAGCGATATCGGGAAGCTCAGAAGCCTTGCTGAGGACATAAAGGCGGGCTCTCTCTGTGCGTTGGGACAGACGGCCCCAAACCCGGTGCTCACTACCCTCGAGTATTTTGAGGATGAGTACTGGGCCCACATACGGGAAAAGCGCTGCCCTGCCGGTGTGTGCAAGGAGCTCATTTCCTATCGAATCGATCCGGATATCTGCATCGGATGTACCAGATGCGCGAAAAGCTGCCCGGTGAATGTGATATCCGGAGAACGCAAGCAACCTCATGTCATAGACTCATCAGGATGTATAAAGTGCGGCACATGCGCGGATGTCTGCCCGGTAGACGCGGTAATCGTGAGTTAAAGAGGGGAAAAAGATGGGAGATATCACCCTACGCATAGACGGTAAAGAGTGTACGACGAGGGCGGGGAACACCGTTCTTGAGGCCGCTCTCGAGAACGGAATAGATATTCCGCACCTCTGCTATGATCCGCGGTTGAAACCCACCGGCGCATGCCGGCTCTGCATCGTCAAGGTGGAGGGTCAGCGGGGACTGCAATCATCGTGTACCCGCTTTGCTGAAGAGGGCATGGTTGTAGCATCCGAAACCCCGGAGATCCGTCGGGTACGCAGGACCACCCTGGAATTGCTGATCAGCGAACACCGGATGGAGTGCAGTACCTGCGATGCCGACGGCGACTGTCTCCTGCAGGATTACGCTTACCGCTACCGGGTGAACGAGTCTCGTTTCCCCCGGATTACTCCGGTAAAGCAGGTGCGAAATTACACCACCGGTGACAAGGCTATCGCCTACGATCCTTCCAAATGCATCAGGTGCGGAAGATGCGTCAGGATCTGCGAAGAGGTCCAGGGCGCAAAGGCTCTCACGCTTCGCAACCGGGCCGGTATGGCGTTGGTCACAACACCTTTCGATATGCCGCTAAAGGAGTCGACATGTGAAGCCTGTGGTCAGTGCATCAGCACCTGCCCTGTCGGTGCGCTCTATGAGAAAGGTGCAATCGGCCTCGGAAAGGCGAAGGACATGGAGACCACCCGGACAACCTGCCCGTATTGCGGTGTCGGTTGCCAACTTGATCTCCGGTCGAGCAAGCAGACAGGAAACATCGTCAGGGTTACCAGTGAGACCGGTTGCATACCCAACGACGGGAACACCTGTGTGAAGGGCCGCTTTGGGATGGATTTTGTGGCCAGTCCCGAGAGGTTGACCAGGCCGCTCATAAAGGAGAACGGAAGCTTCAGAGAGGCAGAATGGGAGGAGGCCCTCACTCTGGTTGCCGAACGGTTCTCCTCGATAAAGGGCGCGTACGGCGCCCAGGCACTCGCGGGGCTAAGCTCTGCAAAGACGACAAACGAGGACAACTACGTGATGCAGAAACTCGTTCGCGCGGTTTTCGGCACGAACAACGTGGATCACTGCGCAAGGTTGTGTCACGCCTCTACGGTTGCCGGTCTTGCCCGGGCCTTTGGGAGCGGGGCGATGACAAACAGCATCGAGGAGCTGAGGCACGCGCCGGTTGTCTTTGTCATCGGCTCGAACACCACCGAATGCCACCCGGTTATCGGCATTCTCATACGACAGGCGGTGGCGGAGGGAACCACCCGGCTCATCGTGGCGGACCCTCGGCATATATCCCTCTCGGATATCGCTGAAGTGTACATGCAGCAGAAGTCGGGAACCGATGTCCCGCTCATAAACGCGATGATGCAGGTGATCCTCTCCGAGGGACTCGCAGACCGCGATTTTATTGCTTCACGAACCGAGGGGTTTGAGGAGCTCGAGAGGGTGCTCCCGCAATATACCCCTGAAATGGCCGAAAGAATAACGGGAGTGCCTGCCGATGATATCATCAGGGCCGCAAGGCTCTATGCGAGTGCGGAAACCGCCTCAATCGTCTACTCGATGGGAATCACCCAGCACACCACCGGTACAGATAACGTGCTCTCACTGGCAAACCTCGCGATGATGACCGGAAATGTCGGCAGAGAGTTTGCCGGGGTCAATCCACTCCGTGGACAGAATAACGTCCAGGGTGCCTGTGACTTGGGCGCACTACCCAACGTCTATCCCGGCTACCAGGCGGTGACGGATCCCGCAATCCAGGAGAAGTTCGAGGCCGCGTGGAAAACCGGGCTTTCCAATGAGATTGGGCTCACGGTGGTGGAGATCATGCAGGCAGCGTTTGAAAAAAGGGTGAAGGGACTCTACATCATGGGTGAAAATCCGATGTTGAGCGATCCCGATATCAATCACGTGAGGGAGGGCTTGAACGCACTCGACTTTCTGGTGGTGCAGGATATCTTTTTGACGGAGACAGCCGAGCTTGCCGATGTGGTGCTACCCGCGACGAGCTTTGCCGAGAAGGACGGCACCTTTACAAACACCGAGCGCCGCGTCCAGCGGGTGAGAAAAGCCGTGGAGGCGCCCGGTGAAGCACGCCTTGATTGGCAGATCATCTGCGAGGTGGCAACCAGGATGGGTTACCCGATGCACTACCCCGATGCGTCCACAATTCAGGACGAGATTGCGGCGCTCACGCCGATCTATGGCGGTATCCTCTACGACAGGATAGAAGACGTGGGGTTGCAGTGGCCTTGCCCTGACAGATCTCATCCGGGGACAAAGTTTCTCCATTCCGGTGAGTTCAGAAGGGGGAAGGGAAAGTTTCACCCGGTGGAGTTCCTGCCGCCAAAGGAGCTTCCCGATGAGGAGTACCCCTTTGTCCTTACCACCGGGAGGATGCTCGAACACTGGCACACCGGTACCATGTCCCGCAGGTGCGAAGTGCTCAATGATCTGGAACCGGCGGGCTTTGTGGAGATACACCCGCAGGACGCGGAGGCGATGGCGGTGAACGAAGGTGACCTGCTCAGGGTCAGCTCGAGGCGGGGAAATATCGCGGTACCGGCGAGGATCACCCGGAAAGTGGCCGCCGGCAGCGTATTTCTCACCTTTCACTTCAAGGAAAACCCGGCAAACGCGCTTACCATTGCGGCGCTTGACCCAATTGCGAAAATTCCTGAGTTTAAGGCATGCGCGGTAAAGGTGGAGAGAAACTGAACGTAACCTGGCCCAATATGCTGCTCATCGGTTCAACCGGAAGAAACTCCGGGAAAACCGTGCTCGCATGCTCCCTTATTCGGCAATTCAGCCGCCGGTCGCCCGTAATCGGCCTGAAAGTGACAACGATACACGGAACCGGTGTCGCCTGCCCGAGGGGAGGCGAGGGGTGTGGTGTCTGCTCTTCTCTCGAAGGCGAGTTCTGCATAACAAAGGAAACCGATCGTAATTCTGAGAAGGACACCGCAAAGATGCTCCAGGCCGGAGCAAGCGAGGTTTTCTGGCTCCGTGTCCGTGCCGGCTGCATGGAAGCGGCTGTGAACGCCCTCAGGGAGGTACTCCCTCAGGACTCGCCGGTCATCGCCGAGTCAAATACGCTGCGCCTCTCTGTAAAACCCGGTATTTTCCTGATGGTGAAACCAAAAGGCTCCACGCTCATCAAGCCGACGGCGGAACGGGTTATCGAATACGCCGACAGGGTTGTCGAGGGTGAGAGGGAGCGTACGCATATCGATCCCGGCGATATCGTGTTCGCCGAAGGGCGGTTCTTTCTGCGGCGAGAGGCTACACTCGCGCTGCTTGCAGGCGGAGGTAGCAGCAGAATGGGTACTCCCAAGAGCATGCTCAAGTACAAGGGTGTGCCGCTGCTTGTGTATATCTACCGGCGTCTCTCCCCTCTTTTCAAGGAAGTAGTTGTGAGCGTGAGCTCGAGTGAGAGAATCCCGGAGGAACTTGCCCGGGCTAAGGTTGTCGCCGACGAGTTTGCCGGGCGCGGGCCGATTGCCGGGATTGCGGCAAGCCTGCGCGCGGCATCCTATGAAAGC
The DNA here is from genome assembly GCA_964536145.1 of uncultured Spirochaetales bacterium. Classification (GTDB taxonomy): domain Bacteria; phylum Spirochaetota; class Spirochaetia; order ARS1246; family ARS1246; genus JAFGHN01. The sequence goes on from CAZHXC010000030.1 coordinate 10,755, forward strand.
GTCTTTGTTACCGCCTGCGATATCCCAACCATCCACGAAGAATTGGTTCTCGACATGCTCGACACCGCGCGCGGCTGCGATGTGGTAGTGCCGAAAACCCGTGACGGACTGCTCGAACCGCTTCACGCCGTGTACAACCGCGGCCTGCTCCCAAAGGTGACACGGCTCATCGAGAACGGAGAGAAAAGGATCAGGATGGTGTACGCTTCTGCGAATACTTGTTATAAGGTTCTGAATGTCGATCAGGATCTGACAAATATCAATACACCGGAGGAATATCTTGCCACGAACCCCACCGCTGACCGGCGCACGCGCAGGTTGTCGGACCCGGACAAGCGATCATAGAAGCGGTAATACAAGCGGCAATGCATGCGGACAGAGTAGTGGCGAGGTAGGTTAGCAGGTGGCGGTAAAAATCAAGACAAGCAGGCACTTTTTCAGGTTCATAAAGATCACCCTTGGAGGTTTTCTGCTGGCGCGGTACAGGCCGCGGGCTGAGAACCGTGAGATGCTCCGTACCCTGAAACCACCCTATGTGGTTATGCCCAACCATGTCGGTTTCTGGGATCCGTTTATCATAAACTTCTACGTCCCACATCTCATCCAGTACGTGGTTTCCGATTACCAGTTCAGAATCCCGATTATGAGATTTCTTCTGGGGCTGGTGGGGGCTATTCCAAAATCCAAGGCAATTTCCGATTTTGAGACCGTCAGGAATATTTTCAGGGTGAAGCAGAACAAAGGACTTATCGGTATTTTTCCTGAAGGCATGAGAAACTGGGACGGGTGCAACCTTCCCCCGCTCTATGCCACCGCAAAGCTTCTGAAAGCCCTGAAAATTCCGGTCATGGTACCGATTTTGAAGGGCGCCTATATGGTGCTTCCAAGGTGGAAGCGCAAACCCAATCGCGGCAGGGTCACCGTCGAGTTTAAAACCGGCTTCACCGCTGAAGAGATAAAGAAGTTGACCGTAGACGAGATTTTTGACCGCCTTGGCGAATTGATCCGCTACAATGAGTGGGACTACCAGCGTGAAGCGATGCACAAATACAAGGGAAGGAGCCGGGCGGAGCATATCGAGCTTGTCCTCTTTGCCTGTCCGAGCTGTAACTCCCTTGGAGCAATGCGGTCCCGGGGTGAGATTTTGAGCTGCTCGAGCTGTGGCTACGCCGTGAAATATAACATTCACTGCTTTTTTGAGAGCCGGAACGGGGGTGAGCTCTTTTTCGATAACGTCCGTGACTGGAACGTGTGGCAACTTCAAGCCTTGAGCTCCCGGGCCCGGGAGGCGCAGTCCAACGGTAACGGTGTGTTGTTCTCGGATGACCGCTGCGTGGTCTGGCGCGGCTACAGACGCGAGCCGATGCAGCGCTATCTCGAGGGCGCCGTCACGCTCTTTGGCGACAGGATCGAAATCAAAACCGCCGATGAGACGGTTGTCCACAAACTCGAGGCGGTTCACGGTATCAACGTACAGCTCCATGAAGTGGTGGAGTACTACCACGGTGACGCCTTGTACATGTACAAGTTTGAAGATCCCTGGGTTTCCGGGTATAAGTGGATGACCGCCGTGAATCTGCTCAAAGGGAAGGATCCGGTAAACGCTGAGTTTTTCGACTAACGTCGTAGGCGCCGGTTGCAAGCGGGCGCCGCAAGCGCCACGGGGCTAGATTCCGCCCTGATGGATGAGCTTTGAAGATTTGTACCGGTGCCGCTTGTACGGTTTCATCACACGAATGGGAATCTCAAAGTTCTGCTTTTTCATCCAGGCAACGAGATTCTCACGCAATTTATCCTGGTCATGCCCAAGACAGATCACATCGGGCTTTGCTCGCATTACGGTCAGGTAGGTGCCGGGAGTTTCATCCGAGAGATAAGCCTCGTTCACGAGACCGGTTTCAAGTATGTGGGTCAGCCGTTCCTGTTCGGTGTGGACCGGATCTCTGTCCTTTTCGTTCCTGATAAACCGGTCCCTCGCCACAGACGCGATGAGCCATCTGCCCTGCCTTTTTGCCTGCTTTAGGAAACTCAGGTGGCCGCGGTGGAGTATGTCAAATGATCCAAAGACCATTGCTCTTTTCATTGAATAACAGAGTAGCTCGAAGAGCCCTCACGCATCAATAGCGGGTGCGATTTCACGGACGGGCTTTTCGTAAGCTAT
>CAZHXC010000031.1:0-12859 GCA_964536145.1 uncultured Spirochaetales bacterium
CCGCTGGACCTCTTCTTCCGACAGGGGCAACGGCGGCCGCGCCGGAAGCGGCGGAGGCGTCGCGAGCCCGGGCCTCCACCGCTCCCCGCACCGAAAACTCGGCGATGGCGCCGGCAACCGCGGCCAGAGGACCCACTCCGGTCAGCTCAGCCGCAGCGAACATGCTGCGGGCTATAGCGGGCGGCTTTGAAACCGGCTTTACCGGAACGAGCGAGTCTTTGAACTCAGGACAGATATCGATATACGCTTCGAGCTGTGAACGCAATCTCACAATCTCACGCATCACCGGGCGCGCATCAACGGCTCCAATTCTGTATCGTGCACCTTTGTGATGGAAATCGGCGTAATGAAAGCCCTCGCGGCTCAATCGGATTCCTCAAAAACCGAAGAACATGCACCAAAGGGACAGTTCCTGATACAGCTCAGACAATCGATGCAGAGCTCCGCATCGAAAGCGACGCGTCTCGTGGCGCTGTCCTGGATGTGCAGCGCATCAGTCGGACAGTGGGGAAGGCAGTTGCCACAGCTCGTACACTTCTCCTCGTCCCAGGTCAGCCCCCGGTCGGTCTCGCTGATCTGCACGTTGAAGGTTTCCACAAATTGCATCGCTTTTTCAATGTCACGCCCATCCCCGGTGATGTCGAGGACGAGATAGCCGTACTCATCCGGTGTAACTTTGGCACGGTAGATATTGACTTCGAGCCCAAAATCCTTCACGAGACGATAGACGATGGGCGTTTCGGTCACGCTTTTTGGAAAGTAGAGGAAAAGCTTCTTTTTGACCGCGTTCATTATTCGTCCTCCTTCCTTATCTCGAGCCCTTTCATCGTCCGCCCCTGAGGCAGAGGAGCGGAGGGCCGTGAGAGGAAAAACTCACCGTTGCGAATTTCCTCAGCGAGGATTTCGGCAATTTCGACCGCCATGGCGTAGGAGGAGAGCGATCCGGTTTCCACGGTTTTTCCTTCGATCTCGACCTCGCCACGTTTCACCTCCGCGTATGAGAGGTGTGTCACAACCTTGCCGGTCTTCTGCGGATAGTCATAGCTGTAGTCGATAACCGGTGCTTTGATCGCTTCATCCCGGACAGTGGTACGCGCGAGCACTTCCGGGGAGAGTATCGGAATCGGTATCCCCACGCCAAGGGCCAGAGATACCCCGTAGCCTTTCAAACTCGCCCCTCGCACGTACTTGGGCCGCATCTGCTTCATGTCTGCGGTGAGCCCGAGTGTGCCCGCCCCGTCCATCGGCACACCGTTCTCCGCGCGCTCGCACTCGGTCGAGTGTTGGGTACCCTCGGCATAGACGTGTCCGCGAGCACCCGCAAGCCAGACCGTCGTGCCGATGCCGATGGTCTCATAGAATGGGTCGTTCAACAGCGGTGACAGCTGGCCCGCCGAAGAGTAGGTGAGGTTTTTCATCTCCGGTTTGAGGTGCCCCAGATAGGTGTATATCGGCCTCTCAGACCGGTTCACAGCCATGTTGTAATTCTGATAACAGTTACGGGGATTGGTCATGATCGCCTGGTTGAGATCGTCTATAGTGAAATAGGTCCGGATCTCCCGTCGCGGATAGTCGTCGGTGCCGTAGGACAGCCCAAACAGCTGCACCTTTTCCCGGGCAACGAGCTTCTCAATCACGTGACCGCCGCCGAAACGAAACTCTCCGGGGTAATACATGTTTGCAGGATCGTTGTGCCTCAGCTCCGTTGCGCCGAGAAACACGTCCACCGCAGCGATGCCGCAATAAACACCAACGTCGTCAAGCCACGCCTCTGTAATGCGAATCTTTGGCGTGCTGTGCCCAAAGTTGAGGAAACACCCGGATGAACACATCGGCCCGAAGGTCGCGGTGGTGACCACATCGACCTCTTCCGCGGCCGCCTCCAGCCCCTTCTTTTCGACATAATCTATTATTTCCTCAGCGGTCAGTACCACCGCCTTTTTTGATTCTATCTTTTTCTGTATCTCTTCGTAGGTTTTCATAAAAATCGTTCGCCTAAATCCGCCTAAAATCGAAGGGTCGCTTTACCCTCTACTTTTACCTCACCCTGCTCGTCGGCAATTCGTACGTTCAAATCCACCAATCTCTCGTCTTCAACAACGTGCTTTTTGGCAATTTCTCCGGTAGCGGTGAGTACATCTCCTGGTTTTGTCATCGCCTTGAAGCTCACGCCGTATTTGACCACCGGCTTTACGCCAACCCAGTTTGATATCATCTGGCCGAGCATACCCATGATCAGCATTCCGTGGGCAATTGTCCCGTCCAGCCCCGCTTCCTTTGCGTATGCGGGCACGGTATGTATCGGATTGAAATCTCCCGAGGCGCCTGCGTATCTTACGAGCTGGATCTGGGTAATCGGTTCCTTCCTGAGGGCGGGAACCGCATCGCCTTCAGCTAAGCTGTCATAGTCTATATTCATGAGTTTCCTTCCTTCTTTGGCGGTATGATAATCGTCATCTTTGCCGCAAGCACCGTCTCATCACCACGGCTGTAGGTAGTCTTGAACGCCACCATCCCCATCCTGCCGTCTCTCATCGACTCAACCGATACAACACCGGTGAGAATATCTCCGGGATAGATCTCGGAAAAGTATTCGTACTCCTCCTTTGCATGGAGAAGCCGCTGCACATCTATCCCAATCTCCTTCATCCGGTCCCACACCTCGGGGTACCCCCAGAAGTTCATAACCGTCGCAAAGGTGAGCGGCGCCGGTGTGTCCTCGTATCCTACGGCTTTTGCCACATCGGGATCATAAAAAATCTGATTCTTGTCACCGATGGCCATGCAGAGCTCACGGATTTTCCCGCGCTCAACTTCAAATGTGAACGGTTCAAAGCTTCTTCCCTTGAAGCTCATATCGAGTGCCATACGTTCCTCCTTCAAGCCCCCGGCTGGGGAGCATATTAGCAAGCGGTCCGGAAAAACACAAATGCAAATCCGCCAAAACACTTGACACAATGTATGAACTTGGCAATAGTTCTCGATATGAACGCTGTGAAAAACATCCTTAGCCTACTCCTCCTAGCGCTTCTCCTAGGGAAGCCTATTCAGCACGGCGTTCTGGAAGGGGTTATATAGTCGTACGACTTGAAACCCATTCACAGGATCCAAAGCCCGGTGCTGATTTGATTTCGGCGCCGGGCTTTTTTTATGGGGGAACATGATGGAAGAAAAGGTAGATATTTTCGACACTACGCTCAGAGACGGCGAACAATCGGCCGGCATCAGGCTCGGTGCATCCGAAAAGCTTGCGCTCGCTCGGCAACTGGAGCGGCTTCAGGTCGACGTCATCGAGGCGGGTTTCCCCATATCCTCTCCCGAGGACATGGAAGCGGTCAAGCTCATATCGAAAGAAGTACGCTACCCGGTGATCTGCGCGCTTTCCCGCGCTGTCAAGGCGGATATCGATGCCTGCGGCGAAGCGATTGCCGATGCGGCCAAACCACGGATCCACACGGGACTTGGTGTCTCGGACATCCATGTGATGAAAATATTTGGCGATGAAAAATACGGGAAGACTCTCGAAGAGAAGCGGCAAACGGTCTTCAACATGTCCGTCGAGGGTGTAAAGCACGCAAAGCGGTATGTTGACGACGTGGAGTATTACGCGATGGATGCGGGAAGAGCGGATGAGGAGTTTCTTCTCTCACTGTTCAAGGCGGTGGTTGAGGCGGGTGCAACCGTCCTCAACATACCCGATACCACCGGTTACGCCACGCCTGAACAATTCGGCGCCCTGGTAGCACGTATCAAGAATCACGTAAACGACGATAGGGTGACGTTGAGCGTTCACTGCCACAACGATTTGGGAATGGCGGTATCAAATACGCTTGCGGGGGTGGTAAACGGCGCAAGGCAGGTTGAGGGCACCATGCTCGGTATCGGGGAACGGGCAGGCAACTGTGCAATAGAAGAAATTGTCATGGGGCTGAGGACACGGAAGGACTATTATCGCCTTTCCACCGGTGTCAACGCCAAGGAGCTGTACAAAACGAGCAGAATGGTTGCCGACGCGTTTGGGATGGAAATCCCGGCAAACAAAGCGATTATCGGAACAAACGCCTTTTCCCACAGCTCGGGCATTCATGTGGACGGTTTCCTCAAAGACAGCCAGACCTTTGAGATCATGACGCCGGAGGATATCGGCGCGCCGGAAAGCAGCGTTGTCCTCACGGCGCGAACAGGCCGTCATGGCGTACGTCACCGGCTGGAGAAGCTCGGATACGGCTTTGAAGGCGAAGAGCTCGAACGAATATACGAGCGGTTTCTAAAAATCGCAGATAAAAAGCGGGAGGTGTACGATGAGGACCTTGTCGCCATCGTACACGATGAAGTCCACTCGGTTCCAATCAGGTACTCTCTCGAGTATCTGCACACCACAAGCGGCACAGGAACCATACCGACAGCGACCGTCAAGCTGAAAATTGAAGATGAGGTCGTTCAGGGGTCACAGTGCGGAGACGGCCCGGTTGACGCGACGTATCAGGCAATCTTTGCACTTTCCGACAGCAAGGCAAGCTTGAAAAAGTATATCATTAGGGGTGTAACGAGCGGCTCTGAAGCGATGGGAGAGGTGGTCGTACATCTTGATCTTGACGGGAAGACCGCCACGGGCCGCGGGGTGTCTACGGATGTTATAGAGGCAAGCGCCAAGGCGCTCGTTGACGCCTTGAACCGGCTCGCGAGCAAACCTTCCCAAAAATGAATTGAAATTGACAGAGGATTATGATTAGATGATATTAGCGATATGGCAAAGTTGTTGACAGGGGTAGCGTCGCCGGTCGATATTCCCAAGATCATAGAGTTTTGGGAAAGCTCGAGAAACGCTTCCTTCAGCGCCGCCGCGGTAGGTCCTACTCTTCAGAAGTATATTTCCAGAAACCCCTTCCTCTGCCTGGTTGCCGAAACAGAGGGGAAAATTATTGCGACCGTAGTGTACGGCATCAAGAGGTACAGAGGCTTTATTCATCATATTGCGGTCGATCCGGAATATCTCGGAACCGGCGTGCTGAACAGATTGATGAATGAAGCATTTCGGGCTCTCGCACAACGGAGCTGTTCACGCTGTCATATCTTTGTACACGACATGACACACAACCCCGTTACCAGAGAAATGATAGAAGAAATCGATTGGGCGCGAGCGGGTGGCTCGCAGGTTTACACCCACGATTTGGAATATCCGCTATCAAAGGATGATTTGGTCACGTAATCTTCAGCCTCTATATTCCCTGGAAGAAAAACCAGGACGACACGAGCTCGGTGTAGTCGAGTACACCGGCTATCGAGAGAACTCCACCCAGTAAAAACAGCAGAAAAAAAAGCATCCGCACAGGGCTGATCCATGCAACCAGGTCCACCGCTTCTGCACCGTTGCCCTCGTCCCCGTCGCCCGAAACCGAGGCGGTACGCCGCCGCAGCCGAATGATTTTCCTGATGTAAGAAATGAGGAGCAACAGGCTGAGAGCAAAGAATCCCGCTCCAAATACGCCACGCGCGAGAGCCGGATTCTCAGTTCCCCAATTCTGCAGTTGGTATGCCAGGGAAGACAGCGCGATATTGAGTTGTTGCAACCTGCCGAGAATAATCAACACGCCGATAAGTATGAGGAATATCCCGCTCGCGATTTTTATCGTCTTCAGGTGCCGTTTTATCCTGTCGAGCTGACGCAGGGCAAAAGGCAGAAAGAGACCGGTGAGGAGAAATGGCAAACCGAGCCCGAAGGAGTAAATGGCGAGCAGGATGATTGCCCGTGCGAGGCTTCCGGATGTTCCGGCAAGCAGCAGGATGGAGCTCAATATCGGCCCGATACAGGGAGACCAGCCGGCGCCAAACGCCATCCCGAACAGCAACGAAGCAGGTGCGCTCGTCGGACGCCTTTCAGTCTGGAATCGTTTTTCAAAGTTGAGAACCTTCCAGAAGTTGAACACAAAGTTGAGCCCGAGAAGAATCACGATTGAACCGGCGACAATGTTGATTATCCGTGTTACCCCTCCCAAGAGGGTAAAGGTTGTTGAAAAGAGGATCCCCAGCACGATAAAAACGATCGAGAACCCGATGACGAAAAAAACCGTATTGAGAAAGGCGCCCTTTCGTTTGCTTTCACTCTCCTTGAGATTTTGAATCGACGTGCCCCCCATCAATGAGAGATACGCGGGTATCAGCGGAAGCACGCAGGGAGAAAGGAACGAAAGCAAGCCGGCAACAAACGCGATACCAAAGGTGAGGTCTCCGGTTACCATTTTTTACTCTCCTTGGCTCAAGGGAAATCGATAGTAACCTACTAAAATTGACGTGCCGGAGCAAATGTTGCATCACATTGTCCGGGAACGCGCCTGTTCTATCGGCCGCAGGGCGAGACCCTCCTGCCGGCTACATTGCTGCCGGACCGGCGCCTCTGTTACAAATCACGTTGCTGTTGCGGGTTATCTGTACTACAATCTCGCCGTGAATACCGGACGGTTCCGATTCCTGACTCTGTCTCTCTGTCTCATGCTGACTGCGGGAGCGCTCTTTGGGCAGGCGTCGTGGATGACCGGAAGGAGCAACCCTGAGGATCTGCAGATCCAGCTTGTCACCATCGAGCCGGGAGATGAGCTGTACACCTGGTGGGGCCATTCGGCCCTCATCGTCACCGACTTGAGGCTCGGTGAAACCCGGTTTTACAACTACGGACTTTTTTCATTCCAAAAGGAAAATTTCTTTACAAATTTCGCAATGGGCCGGCTTTGGTTTGAGGTAGACGCGATGCCCACAAAACCGGCTCTCGAAGCATACGCAAGACGCAATCGGTCCATAACCATCCAGACGTTGAATATTCCACCGGATATGAGGCAGCAAATCGCGCGATTTGTGGAAGTGAACATCCTGCCTGAAAACAGAAACTACCTCTACGATCATTACTACGATAACTGTGCTACCAGGATCCGGGATATTCTCGACACCGCCTCTTCCGGTGCGCTATACAGGCACGCTGATGTACGCGCCGGAACGACATTCAGACGCATCACCAGGCGGTTTTCCGGGAGGTATTTTTTTGCCGATACGCTCCTCATGTTTCTGATGGGCCGTTCCATAGATGAGCCTATTACCGTGTGGGAAACGATGTTTCTTCCTACGGAGCTCCGGGATACGATCGATGATCTGACTATTCAAACCGCCGACGGAGAACGGGAACCTTTTGTTCTCGAACAGGTGGAATTGTACCGGGCCACCGGCAGGGAACCGATCCCGAAGGCTGCTCCTCGAGGAACCCCCCGGGCGTTTGCCTTTGGTGGGGGTCTTTCCCTCATCATATTGCTCCTCTCGGTTCTCTTGCGCCACAGACCTGCCGCCGGACGCACGTATTTTGGCGTACTCTCGGCGTTTGCTGGGTTGCTCATCGGCCTCCCGGGGATGACGCTCGCGCTGATGTCGCTCTTTACAAACCACACCGTCACCTATTGGAATGAGAATCTCGTGTCGGCAAATCCGCTGACATTCTTGGCGCTTCCTCTGGGAATATTTACCGCGGCCGGCTTCAATCGGGTCGGCCGGTTTACCGCCTGGCTCTGGGTTTTTCTTGCAGGACTTACCGTTCTGTATATCGCCGCAAAGGCGGTTGGAGGGCTTTTCGCCGGGCCGTTTGGCGCACCTTTCAGCTTTGACTTTCAGAACAATATGCAGATAATCGCGCTTTTGGCGCCGATTATTGCCGGCATTGCATTTTCAGGCCGCAAATATCTCGTGAAAACCATATAGCAGAAGAACATGAGTTCCGGCAAACCGGGATATCCGGTGGAGACGGCACGGATGGATTTTTCTTGTCTGCTGCTCGCATAAATATTAGTTTATGTGTCAAGATAAATCAGGAGGCATCCAATGAAACGGCTTCTATTTGCGGTAGCCATTATGGTTTTGGCGGCTTTCACGGCGTATTCCGGGGGAGAAGGTGAAGACGCAGCGGAACTCGATTTTGCAGACATCACCATCGAGGGTTACTCCCGGGTAACCGATGAAGGGCAGGCTTTTGATCTCCAGTGGATGGTTGAAGGTGAGGAGCTCCACGTACAGATGGCGGCACTCACCGAAGGCTGGATTGCGGTAGGTTTTGATCCGCGGCAGATGATGGCGGACGCCAATGTCCTCATAGGGTTTGTGTCGGACGGAACCGTATTCTTTGAGGACCATTACGGGGACGGCATCATGTCGCATAGTTCCGACGAGAGTCTTGGCGGAGCGGCGAACTACTCAGATGTGACAGGAGAACAGACAAGCGGGGCCACCATCATCCGGTTCACCATTCCGCTTGATTCCGGCGATGAGTTTGACAAGCCTCTCGAGGCCGGTGGTACATATTCGGTAATATTCGCATACGGCGGCAATGGTGATGATGACTTTGACACCTACCACTCGAGAAGAAGAGGAAGTTTCGAGATTACCCTTTAGGCGTCGCGGTGCCCCGTAGGGTCCCGCCGGCGCCTCAGGAGCGCGGCAATGTCGGCCGTCGGTCGGCTCGGCTGTAGGCCGCATCAGGTACCCTGTGATTCCTCGAGACTCTTAGCAACGTCATTGAGGCCGAGCTCCTCGAGCCTGGACTTGGAAGGCACACCGGTAACAACGTCCCAACCTCGCAGATCATAGTATCTGTCGAGCAGGGCATTCCATTTTCCATCATCGAGCGGTTCGGGGAGGCTCATGGCAAAGTTACGGTTAACCGTATCATCCTCTCTTCTCCGGTTCTCCCGATACACCATGATCGCCCGGCGCAGGTTCCAGATTCTTTCACCGGTTTTCCACAATTCATCCACATCGACATCGATCCCGGTCACTAGAGAGAGGAGCCTGCTCTCAAAAATCTTCACATCCATCTCCGGCGGGTGGAAGAATTGACCCGGGATACTCGCAAACTCACAGATGAGAAGCGAGTTCTTCAGGCTCTGATTGTGCTGGACCCACGCGGTGAGCCGCTCAATCCCATCGTAGACCGTTTTCCGTTGGTTTTGGTTTTCTTCCAATAGATGGCCGCCTGGTACCCCGAACCATTCGGCAACTTCCGGATTCTTTCCAAAACCGGCCCGGTCATGTGCTTCGGTGTAGTCGTGGCAGGAATTGAAGGGATCTCTGGTGTCGGTGGCCCAGTGAAGATTCTCCGCCACTCCCACGTTCCAGTGGGGCGCGTAACCCCGGGCGGGTGATATCGAATTGTAGATCTCCATGGCGTCATGACCAAGATCACGGGCAACCCTTGCGGCGCCCTGGGCAAAAGGGCTCGTGCCGTTTGCAATTCCGCCGAGCAGATCGTGAAGGAAATTGTGATGGGCCTCCACGTTACGTTCTTCCGGTGTTGCGTGCCGCTCGAAAACTGGTTCCACATGCAACCCGAAGTCTTCCTTCTTCATTCCTGCTTCATGGATGCAGCGTGAAAGAAACTTCATGATCGCGCCTGTTTCAAAGTTGTTGATACCGAGCCGCTGGGAAAGCAGCCCCCCTTCCCACGCGCTTTCCGCCTTTTTTGGTTCGATGTTGGCGTACCACCAATCGGCACACATCGAGGCGCCTTTTCCAACACCCGGAACCTCGTACACCCCATGACACTGAAACGGGCATGCGTAACAGCCTGAAAACTTCTTCAGATACTTCGCCATACCCGCCTTGATATCGTCCATCCAGGGCAACATGTTGGGATACCTGAAATGCTTGTGATTCGGGCTTGCCGTCCATTCTCCGGCGGCTTTCCTCCGGCGGATGAAATCCATGAAACCTTCCGGGTCTCCTATTCTGACCGTACCGGTTCCGCGTGTGACAATCGCCTTGAGATTCTTGGAGCCCATCACCGCCCCGTAACCGCCCTGGCCGGCCGCGCCTGAGGTTTCGTTTATAATAATGGCGATTCTGCTCAAGCTTTCGCCCGACGGCCCGATTGTCAAAACCGATGCGCCGGGGTGACGACCGGTAAGCGTCTGTTGGGTTTCAAACGTGTCCAAACCCCAGAGATCCTTCGCATCTCTGATCTCTACCACATCATCGTTGATCGACAGATACACCGGCCTCTCCGCCTTGCCGAGGATAACGGCACCGTCGTACCCCGCATACTTGAGCTCCGACGGGAACTTCCCGCCAAAACCGGAATAGGTAAAGAGCTCGTCCGGAAAGCACTGCGGGGCGATGGTACCCATGGTGGCCCGGGTGAACGGCCCGCCTGTTCCGGTGAGAGGACCCACCGAAAGGAGGAGCGGATTATCAGGATGAAAGCTCTCTATCTTTGGACATCCCATCTCCCAGAAGATTTTGCTGTTCAAACCGACACCGCCCAAGTATTTCTCCGGTTCATAATCCGATGTAGCCACTCTGGTGATCTTTCCGGATGTGAGGTCGATCCGGAGGAGCGTCCCCGCCCAGCCGTATGACCTACTCATCTTCTTTTCGCCCGGTTTCAGACAGTGTCAACGCGCCAAAGCTGCAAAACTCGATGCATATAGGTCCCTCGGATCTCCTCCGGCACAGATCACACGTGAAAGCGATATTCTTCCGGGGATGCATCTTGATTCCCGGCGGATCGAAAGGACAGGCATCAATGCACGTTCCGCAGCCGTCGCACTGTTCAGGGTCTATGTAGGTGACACCTGTGGCCTCATCGATACAGAGCGCCTCGTCCCGGCGCGGGCAGGCATCATAGCAGGCCGGAGAAGCGCACTGCCGGCATACGTTGAAGGTAAACTCCGCGGCAAGGCGGTCTCCGGTCAGCTCACCCCGCGAAAGCGAAGGCCCTTGCTCGCCTTCGTGGTAGAGTGAACACATCAAGTCGCACAGCCCGCAGCCGGTACACGCCTGCGGATGGTGTACGATGCACAGCCTGTTTTCCGCCACATCAAACTCCTTTGACATCAGCAGATGTGAAAAACCACCATTCCGCGGCCGCCATCAAAAGGTGGTTTTCGATCTGCCCTGTAGTGAAGCTTATTTTGTATTCTATGTATCGCATTTTGCCGAAAGTGAACAGTCGGAAGGCGGGCTCACGGGGGCGGCGTGAGAAAGCGGCGCTACCCGGCGATGTTTTTCCTAATAGGTCTCGCCAAAGAGCTTGCCGAGCTTTGGTGCAATTACCACGCGGCAATAGCCCGCGTTCGGGTTGTCGGCAAAATAGTCCTGGTGATGATCTTCGGCAACGTAAAACTCTTCGAGCGGCGTTATTTCGGTGACGATCGTGCGGTTGAAGGATTCCTGTGCCTCTTCTAAAGAGGCTTCCGCAATCCGCTTCTGTTCGTCGTTGGTATAGAAAATCGCGGACCTGTATTGCGTGCCCACATCGGCACCCTGACGGTTGAGGGTTGTTGGATCGTGACTTTTCCAGAAGACTTTGAGGATCTCTTCATACGAAATCACTCCCGGATCAAAGGTGATCTCTACCGCTTCAGCGTGCCCGGTGTTTCCTCTGGTGACCTCGGTATAGCTCGGGTTGGGTACAGTACCGCCGGTATACCCGGAAACCGCGGATACCACTCCTTCTATTCGTTCATACACCGCTTCCACACACCAAAAACAGCCGCCGGCAAGGACGGCAATCTCATGCGAGCCGTTTGACGAGCCGTTCGGGAAGCCCTCCGGTGCGCCATTATTTCTATCACTCATCGTATTCTCCTTTTTTGCATATCCGCTCAATTCGCCGTCCGGCGCGGCACTTCAAAAGCCGCGAAAACCACACCGGGGGCCGCCCGGGCGCCACCTGACCTGCTCGGTGCGCGGCTCCTGCCAGGTATCCTTACAAGAAAGATAATAAATAGTCGTCCGGTCGACCATATCGCTTTGAAATTCGGCGGGTTGGCTCCGGCATTTCACTCCGGTACACGGCGATTTCACGGACAAGCGGTACCCACCCCTACACAATGGAATCACGGACGGGATTGGCGTGTTATGTGTCAGATGTGGCCCGGAAGCAGTGCTCCGCGCGCAGTTCCGAGACGAAGTCGAGGCTGTTTGAGCACGGAGTACTGCTGTAGGGCCAATTCCGATGGTTCATAGCTTGCGAAAAGCCCGTCCGTGAAATCGCGCCCAGGTAAACTTGACAGAAAATCGATTCACGACATTAATGGCAGAACACCCTCTCATAAAAGGAGCTTCCCATGCCTCAAGACGGCAAGAAGTACAAAACCATCGATCCCAAAGCCGTTCCAAGGCACTTTGATGCCGCAACCTCAGAAGAACGACTTCATGAAATCTGGCAAAAAGAGGGGGTATACCTGTACGATCCCGCGGCAAGCCGGGAAGAGACGTTTGTTGTGGATACACCCCCGCCGACGGTTTCAGGCTCGCTCCACATCGGTCACGTGTTCAGCTACACCCACACCGATTTTATCGTCAGATACCAACGGATGAAGGGGATGAATACCTTCTATCCAATTGGTTGGGACGATAACGGCCTTCCTACCGAGCGACGGGTGCAAAACTACTATCATGTGCGGTGTGACCCCACGCAGGCCTACGAGGAGAACCTGAAACTCGAACAGGCGACGGCAAAAATGAGGAAAGAACCCGCCCGGCTGGTTTCCAGGCAGAACTTTATCGAGTTGTGCCACCTGCTCACCGCCGAGGATGAGCGCGCCTTCATGGAGCTCTGGCAGCGGTCAGGGCTCTCGGTTGATTGGAACGAGCAGTACGCCACCATAGACGATACTTCACGCCACTCGGCGCAGTTCAGCTTTATCGATCTCTACGAGCGGGGACACATCTACTACTCGCAAGCGCCGGCCATGTGGGATATCGATTTTGGGACGGCGGTTGCCCAGGCTGAGATCGAAGACAGAGAGGAGCCCGGCGCATATCATCACATCGCATTCGGCATCGAAGGCGAAACCGAAGGGTTCACCATCGCCACCACGAGACC
>CAZHXC010000032.1:0-8540 GCA_964536145.1 uncultured Spirochaetales bacterium
GAATGCGGCAGCGTGTTATGATAGCTATGGCGGTAAGCTGCCGGCCGAAACTTATTATCGCCGACGAGCCGACGACGGCGCTGGATGTAACAATACAGGCGCAAATACTGGAATTGATAAAGGCGATGCAGCAGGATACGCAGGCTGCGGTGATCCTCATCACCCATGATCTTGCGGTTATCGCAGAAACCGTAGACCGGGTTATCGTCATGTACGCCGGGCAGGTAGTGGAATCCGGTGCGGTGACCGAAATATTCGGAGAACCGAAACACCCGTATACTCAAGGATTGCTTAAATCGATCCCGGTTTTGGGTGAGCCGGGCAAGACATTGGAATCGATAAAGGGACGGGTGCCGAATCTCATCGATCTGCCCGAAGGGTGTCTCTTTGCCAACAGATGCCCACATGTGCACGATGAATGCCGCACCGAGCGTATTCGCATAGTTGAAGCCGATTCCAATGGGCACCAGGTACGGTGCAATCTTTACTACTAGGTAACTTCATGGACAATCTCGTAGACATTCTTGATCTTAAAATGCACTTCCCTATCAGGGCAGGCGTTTTCAAACGGACCGTCGGTTATGTAAAGGCAGTCGACGGTATCACCTTTACTATTCCCCGGGGGAAAACCGTCGGTCTCGTCGGTGAATCCGGTTGCGGCAAAACAACAGCGGGTCGGACCCTCGTGGGGCTCTACAAGCCCACCGCGGGAGAAGTCTTCTTTGATGTCCCGAAAGAACAGGTCACCGAGATCATGGCTTTGAAACAACAGCTCGAAGAGTACGAACATCAAAGGAGTCATCAAGCAAGGCAAACCGCTGAAAAGCTCAAAGAACTTCGAACCCGATACGATTTATTCAGCCTTCCACGTCATGACCTCAACCGACAGAGACGCAGGTTTCAGATGGTCTTTCAGGACCCCTACGGCTCGCTGAATCCACGTATTCCCATCGGGGACATCATTGCCGAAGGATTGGACATTCACAAACTCTATGCAAACAAGGCTGAACGCAAAGCGATTGTAGAAGACGTAATGGAGCGGACCGGGATCGACCCTGCCTATATCAACAGATATGCTCATGAGTTTTCAGGGGGACAACGACAACGTATCGGTATTGCCCGGGTTCTTACGTTGAAGCCGGATCTTATTGTGCTCGATGAGCCGGTGAGCGCTCTTGATGTTTCGATCCAGGTTCAGATAATCGAGCTTCTCAATGCACTGAAGCGGGACTTTGGTCTTACCTATCTCTTCATCGCCCACGATTTATCGGTGGTTGAGTATTTTTCCGATTACGTCGCGGTCATGTACCTCGGCAAGATAGTTGAGATAGCCCAACGAAGCGAGTTGTACGAGCATAAGCTGCACCCGTACACACAGGCACTCATTTCTGCCGTGCCGATTCCTGATCCGGTGACAAAACGCAAACGTATCATCCTGGAAGGCGATGTGCCCTCTCCTATTTCACCACCGTCGGGTTGCCCTTTTCATCCGAGATGCTCGTATGCCATGGAGATCTGCAAGACCGATGCACCCCCAATGTTGGAGAAGTCCCCAGGCCATACGGTTGCCTGTTGGCTCCACAAATAGAGGTCCGCTCTTGCCGTTCTTTGCCGTAAAACTATCAGGTGACGGCAACAGGTTGTCCTGGGGAATGAACCCGACCCTTCGCGGAGGCATCGTCTTCGCGTTGTTGTCCGTCGCCGGTATGCTGATTTTTTCTCTTACAGCCGCAGAATACCAAAACCTCTCGGTGTTCGGAAAGGTGAACGTGGTGCTCGTCCCGGTCCTTCTCATCGTGGGCTCGCTCTACGAATACCGGATTATCTTTGACAAAGCCGGAGATTTTGTGGAAATACGAACCGGTCTCATCTTCGCCTACCGCCGGAAACGCCGCCCGCTGCATGAAGTGCAACGCCTGGTTGTGCGCACCGTGAGACCGGGTGTGCGCAATGTGGGAGAGGATGAGCTCGCCTCCACAGGCTTCAGGCTCGGTCGCGTGTTTGTCGGTTTTCTGATTTCCGGCAGAATGATCGTCCTCGACCGGGCCTGTTCAATTCGCAGAGCAAGAGGTTGGGTAACGGCGTTCCGCGCGTTCATGCCCTTTGAAGTTGAGGAGGGAGAGTGACAAATCAGACCGTTCGCTTTGGCGTTATTGTTGCAATACAACTCATCATACTCGGTGTGATCATCTTCTTTCCTGAATCAAAGAAAAGTGACCTGTTCTCCGAATACGAAGAAGTCTCGCGCCCTGACATTACTATGCGGCTCTCCGATGATGTTGCCGTCGACGACACAGTCAGGGCGATAGATGAAGCAGGCCTCTTTGAACGGTACCGTTGGACCCGGGCGGTTGGCGTGGCAACGCCTGAACAGGCGTTGCTGGTGCTTCCCGATTACAATTTCACTCAATACTGGCATTTCGAAGCCTTTCTCGTAGCGGCCCATGACGCCGGTCTTGGGGCGCTCATTCTCGACCTGAAGGATGTTCCTGAGTTCGTACCCCTCAAGGCCGATGACGGGACCCTTCGCAGCACCGATGAAAGGATGCAAATCTTCGCGGACGCCGCGCGGAAGTGGCTTACGGGGCTGGGATTTTCGAAGGTTGCCCTTGTGAGCTTTGGCACAGGCGTGCAGTCCGCCCTCAACATCCTGGAAAGATCACCGGCGGGGGCATTTACCTCCTGGGTGGATGTCAGCGGGATGGCATCAGGTGAACGATGGATGCTTGCACTCTCCTCGGAAACCGTTTGGCCCACTCTCTATTTTGTTACCGGTGCAACCGACAGGCATTTGACGGAAAGAAAAATGGTTGTACGTGAGCTTTCATCAAGGGGAGTGAGCGTAACGCACAGAATTGTGCCCTCAACAGGTTCGATGCTCCTCAACGAAGAGGAGAAGTTGGACGCGGAGCTCGAAGAAGAAATAATCGATCAAATTTTTCGCTGGATCAAATAAAACTTTAGTTTTTTTGCCGTTACCCGCCGAAATTATCTACAGATATGCTCGAAATTTCATTATTCATATCACGCGCTTACTGCAACTGGAGGCCGTTATGATAAAACGTCTCGTCACTGCGCTGATACTCTTCACACTCTCCATAGCGCTTTGGGCACAAGAAACCGTAGCTCTCTCAAGCATCGACTTTTCGAAAGCTGAAATATCCCAAAGCGGCCCTGAGAGTTTTTATCTACGTAATGTAGCACTCCCGGATCAGACAGTTTCCCTTAGTATCGTCCTCAATGAAGAAGGGGCCTGGGAAATCGATCAGATATACGCAGAGGCCGACAATTACATACCCGCAGACGTTATCCTCGATTTTGCGACTGTTGATGTAACCGATGAAGATAACATTGAAATCGATTGGGTAATCTACAACGGAAGCATCTTACGGGGCGTGTTGAGTCTCACCGGCGAAAAACTCTCCCTCTCCTCGATGTTTTCAAGCCGCGGTACGGTTGAAACGGCGGATACATATCCAAGCGCTTTGAGCGATCTTTTGAACAGCGCCTCCCCTGAATCCGACGCGCTTGCAGCGCAAGTTACAAAGCTCAAAGAGGAGATGGCGTCGCTACAGACGGTGAAAGAGAACCTTGAAGCTGAAAACGAGTCCCTGCAATCGACGATCGACTCGTTGAAAAGCGCTGTTGAGAGCGCTCAAGCAGACGCCGCTGCCAGGGATGAGGCAGCCGGGGATACTACCGTTTCCGCCTCCGTATCCCTGGTACAGAGTTATATCGATAAGCTCGACACCCTGCAGGCTGAAATAGCGGCACTCCGGACAAAGGTCACCGCCCTAGAAGAACAACTTTCTGCCGAAATGCTTTCCGGCCGCCTTACCACACGCCTGGCCAACGAAGTGGCGGACCAGCTCTCCGGTGACATCGATTCTGCAGAGGCCTCGATCACACAAGCTATCACTTCAACCGGGCGGTCCGGTGCCGGCGTCACTCCGGATGCGGATAACGGGAGAATCTCAGAGCTCAGAAGCGAAAATGAGGCACTCCTCGCCCGGATGAAACGACTCGATGAAGAGATCAGATCTACCCTCTTGAAAAGCGGGTTTATCTCAATGATGCGGCCGGCACTCACCGAAGTGCTCATATCGGGATTTGCGACTTCTGAGGCGCAACTCGGACTTTGGCGTGTCGGCAACGATTCTGCGTCGCAGATAGACAAATCCATGCTTTTCGGGAAGCTACTGCTGCCGGTCATGCAGAACGAAAAGCCGGTACTCTACTCGTTCAAGGCCCGTTCGACCGACCCGGCTGATGAATGGGTGGGTCTGGGTCTTCACATCTTTGTCGAGAATGTGGAGAAACGCGGCTATGGCCTCGGCGATTCGCTGCTCGTGTGGCTGACCCGTGACCAGGAAGTGTACAAAAATAACTACACCTATCTGCAGCTCTACCGCTCTGACGACGACGTAAACATGGACAGGGTAATGGACGCGGTCATACAAGAGCCCGTGACCGAGTTCATTGCCATCGAGGTGCTATACGAACCTGTTGAGCAGTACATTACCATAGCCGTCGACGGTGAAGAAAAAATCCGTTACAAAACCTGGTTCGGTATCGATGACGGTGTGGAAGTAGCGCTTCGCAGTTTGGGAACCGCCGAGTTTACCGATTTACGCGTTACGACGATGCCGTGATGCCGGTGTGACAAGCCACGGCATCAACAGCAGCAACATCTCCAAGGCTGCCTGACCGGCTCCACGTTCAACTACCTCACTACCCTTTTTATCGCCGTGATAGCTTCATCACTGTCGAGCTCTTCGGTCAAATCAAAGAACGATTGCTCGCCGGACTCGGTTTTCACACTCTCATTGGAAAGTATCGCTTCAATCTGTTCGGACGAGAAATGCTTTTTCATCATTCTGCCGAACACGAGGTCCTCCAGGCCATTATGCCGCTGAGAAAACCGGAGGATCTCTACCGCGCCTTCCACAGGGCCGGCCGACAGGTGAACCCCGTTTGCGTTTGGAGAGACCTCCTGTAACCCGAACTCGTCCTTTCTTTCAAGCAGACTGTTTCGTATGCTGCCGGGCGCCGCTTTTTCCGGGGCAGTCGCCCCCACAAGCTCGCTTCGTGCAACGCGCCAGGGTGTGTCGCCCTTGAGAATGAAGCACGCAATACAGCTTCCCGGTTTTGTGAAATGGCGCAAAAGCCGCGGATAGAAGCCGTTGACGAGAAATACATCGTCATCCATGCGTCGACAATAGACACCGCTCCCGAGCTTCTTGTAATCGCTTTGCAGCCAATCCGATGACATCTGATCAGCGCTCATGTCCCGATGCTGGGCCAAGTATTCTATGCTACCATACACCTTGGCGTCCTCACGTTTGCTGTCGAATGCCTCCTCAAAGTTGTGCCACATCTCTTCGGTAAACACATTGGCCGGAGCCCGGGAAGCCGCGTCGATAATACCGTAGTGACCGGCTATGAGGTTCTCTTCTTCAATGAGACCGCCTGAAATAACAAATCCGTCTTCTATCTGGAGCCCATAGCTTTCAACACGTTCAAAAATAAAACCGGCAATTTCCTCGAATCCCTCTTTGATTGCCGTCAACTCGGGTTTGATAAAGAAAAGCATCTGGTTTGAACCGGAGGGTACCTTGTTCAAGTAGAACTCGATGTATCCCCGCGCGCCCTCGTGTACCGTTTCTATTGTTTTTTTCAGGTTCTTGATTATTTCTACTCTTTCCATATTTCATATATACACAATTGAGGCCTTCCCGCAACCTCCAGGTATCAATGTAGGTCTTTTGGGACGGCGGCGTTATACACCGCGTCGTATCCGGCGCTACCTGCCGCGTAATATGCCGCATACAACCTTGACCTTCATGCAAATCAGAGGGATATTGTTTCAATAATACTCATACGAGGGGTGGCATGGCTGAATCGGAAGTACGCAAGACGATCATAATCGGATCCGGACCTGCGGCCAACACCGCGGCCATATACGCAGGTCGCGCCGAATTATCTCCGCTGGTGTTTGAAGGGTTCATGGCCGGCGGTGTCGCCGCAGGCGGACAGCTCACGACCACAACGGAAGTGGAAAATTTCCCCGGTTTTCCAGAACCTATCGGCGGTCCGGAGTTGATGCTCAGAATGCGCGAACAATCGCAACGCTACGGGGCGGAGATAAAAACAGAGACGGTTTCATCCGTTGATTTGAGCTCGAGACCCTTCACAGTAACCGCAGATTCAGGCGAATACAAAACAGCGACGTTGATTATCGCAACCGGCGCCACAGCAAAACGGCTGGGTATACCCGGAGAAAGCACCTACTGGCAGAAAGGTATCTCGGCGTGCGCAATCTGTGACGGCGGGCTCCCCGTCTTTAGGAATAAGCCGCTTTTGGTTATTGGCGGTGGTGACACGGCATGTGAAGAGGCGAGCTATCTTTCCAAGTTTGGCAGTACAATAACAATGCTGGTACGGCGGGACGTTTTACGTGCGTCTCAACCGATGCAGAACAGAGTCCTGAAGAATGAAAAGATCATAGTCCAGTGGGAAACTGAAGCCCTTGAAGCACTCGGTGAGCAGTTTCTGACCGGGGTCCGCGTCATAGATAAGAAGGAAAACAAAGAGAAGATTATAGAAGTCGCGGGTCTTTTTTACGCTATCGGTCACAAACCGAATACCGATTTCTTAGGCGGCCAGCTGCCGGCTGACGAGGATGGTTATCTCATCACCGAACCGGAATCTACGCGTACCGAAATCCCGGGTGTTTTTGCCTGTGGAGACGTCCGTGACAAGGTGTACAGACAAGCGGTGACGGCGGCCGGGTCGGGCTGCATGGCGGCGCTCGAAGCCGAGAGGTTTCTCGGGGCGGAGGAATAGTCACCGCGGGTTGACAGTATCGCAAACGATGATCACGCGCGCGAACATGCCGCAAATTTCGCCAAATCAGCTTACCTTGACCTCGTTTACGTGAAGCGTTTAAGCTGACATTCTTGGAGCAAACACATGAAACGATGTTTCCTGTACCCCGGGCAGGGCGTCCAGTACTTAGGAATGGGAAAAGACCTCTGGAACGAAAGCAGCAAAGTGCAGGACCTCTTTGCCGAGGCATCAGATGAATCCGGCATAGATCTGCAGCAAGTGCTGTTCAACGGAAGCGCTGAAGAGCTGAAGAGAACTGAGAATACACAGGTTGCTGTCACTGTTGTCTCTCTCTCGGCAATGACAATTCTAGCTGAGCGGGGGATTACCTCTGACGCCTGCGCGGGTTTCAGTCTCGGAGAATACGCCGCCCTTGTCGACGCGGGTATCCTGTCAAAAAAAGGAATCTTCAAGCTCGTGAGAAAGCGCGGTGAGTTCATGGCACAGGCCGCAACAGACCTCGCCGACGGTCCCGCCGGAATGGCCGCGGTGCTCGGGCTTGATTTTGAAGAGGCCCAAAAGGTGCTCGAAGATCTCAGCGGTGAACAGGTGTATCTTGCCAACCACTCGAGCCCGTCCCAAATAGTCATCTCGGGCCCGGAAAACGCGCTTGATAAGGCGGATGAATTGTTCGAAAAAGCAGGCGCCCTCCGTTTTGTACGCCTGAAGGTTTCCGGACCTTTTCATTCTCCCCTGATGGCTGCGGCGAGGGATGAGCTTTCTTCATACCTCGAAGAGGTGGATTTCAAAGACCCGGTAAAGCCTGTTTTTTCAAACTTCACGGGGGACCGGATCAATTCCGGTGAGGAAGCGAAACGCGGCTGCATTGAACAAATCGTCAATCCGGTGCGCTGGGTGTCAATCGAAGGCCATCTCGAAGCCATGGGTTTTGATCAGATACTCGAAGTTGGCCCCGGAACCGTGCTCGCCGGTCTGTGGAAATCTTATACAAAGGCGCTTCGATGTAAGCCCGCGGGAACAGTGGACGCCATATCGGAAGTTGCCGTATGACCAAAAAACGTATTGTGATAACCGGAATGGCAACCATCAACCCCCTCGGGGATACCCTCGCGGGGTATGCCGAGAAGCTTCTCGCCGGTGAATCGGGTATCAGAAAATGGGAATCTCTCGATGTTTCGGGCATACAGTGCAAGGTTGGCGGAGATATCGGTAATTATGACTGCAACGGCGCGCTCTCAAACTATCTCGAAGACCTTGGGGAGGAACGGTTCAAAAAAATACGAAAACTCTTCAGAACAGCAACGTTTTCTTCCAAAACTGCAGTCTTGTGTGCATTAGGAGCGTATAAGGACGCCGGGCTTTTCGACAGTTCTGTCGACCCCTATCGCATCGGGACTCTCGCAGGCGGCCACAATTTCAATTCGAAATATCTCTATGACAACGGTGTTCAATTCAGAGAGGAGCCTGAGTTCATAGACGCACTGAGCGGGGTAGAAGGGATAGATCCAAGTGTACCCGGTCTCATAACCGAGGCTCTGGGATTCTACGGTCCTTCTTTCACCGTCGGCGGGGCCTGCGCGAGCGGAAATCTGGCATTGCGGATCGCCTTCAATGACATCCTCCTCGGTGAATGCGATATTTCACTCGTAACCGGAGCAGTGTTTGACATGTGCACCGCAGACATCCATGCT
>CAZHXC010000032.1:8550-9724 GCA_964536145.1 uncultured Spirochaetales bacterium
CGGAGTTTATCGGCGCCGTTTCCACCAATCCTGAGTTTATGGAACACCCCGCCCGTGCCTCGAGACCATTCGATGTGCGACGCGACGGCTTTGTCTACTCCCACGGCGCCGGAACCCTGGTAATTGAAGAGCTCGAAGCCGCTAAGGCGCGGGGCGCCCGAATATACGCTGAAGTATTGGGAGTAAAGGCAAACGCCAACGGCTGCCACCTTCCTCAACCCAATGCGGCCAAGCAGGCGCGGCTCATCAAAGACCTTCTTTCATCGTGCAACGTGGCGCCGGAGGAGGTTGATTTTGTAAGCTGTCACGCCACCGGCACTCCTGTCGGCGATATCGAGGAAATCGATGCGATAAAAGAGGCGTTTGGAAAGCACGCCTACAAACTCCGGCTCAACGCCCCAAAGTCGATGCTCGGGCACACCTGCTGGGCCGCGCCTGTCGTGGAGACCATCGGCGGGATTCTTCAAATGCAACGCGGGGTACTCCACCCAACGATAAACGTAGACGAAGTAGACCCCGCGTGCGATCTCGACATCTGTCGTGAAGGCCCTGTCCGCCATGAGACCCGCATTATGCTCAAAAACAGCTTGATAAAACCCTACTCAGAATAAGGATTTCACAATGAATGCTTTTATTACCGGTGGTTCCCGGGGTATAGGACGGGACATCGTCGTGAAAATGGTTACCGAAGGCTGGGATGTAGCCTTCAGCTACAGGAGCAACGAAGCCGAGGCGAAAGCAACGGTGGGCCTCGCTCTCGAAGCTCGTCCGGACGCGGTGGTCACCGCCCACAAGCTCGATGTGAGCAACCCGCAGGAGGTCGAGGAAGTTACTTCAGCTGTTATCGAAAACTTCACAGATATTCACGCCGTGGTGAATAACGCGGCGGTTTTGCGAAACAACGCCGCAGCGCTCATGAGCGATGAGGAGTGGGATCAGGTCATTGCCACAAATCTTTCAGGACCTTTCTACGTCATCCGGTCGTTCCTCATGGAGTTCATCTCGGCACGGGGCGGAAGAATTATCAATATTTCCAGCCTGGCGCAGGACGGGGCGAGCGGGCAGATAAACTACGCCGCAAGCAAGGCCGGTCTGATCGGGCTTACAAAATCGATTGCGAGAGAGTACGGCCCGAAGGGAATAACCTGCAATATCGTCGCCGTCGGTCTCGTGG
>CAZHXC010000032.1:9734-12646 GCA_964536145.1 uncultured Spirochaetales bacterium
GAGACCGATATGGTGCGGGACAACATGTCCGAGGAGCTCTCCAAAGTATGGCTCCAATACTGTCCAATGAAACGTCTTGGAAACCCCGGCGAGATCTCATCACTCGTTCACTATCTCACCACTCCGGAAGCCGGCTTTATCAACGGTGAAGTCATCCGCGTATCCGGCGGTCTCACCTACGTGCCATAAAGGAGAAAAAAGTTTGAAAAAACGCATCGGAATCGAAAAGTTGAATCTATACGGCGGTTCCCTCTATCTCAACCAGGAAAAACTGGCGGTGGCGAGAGGGCTTGATCCTTCAAAGGTTGTAAAAGATTTCCTGATAGATACCCGCACCGTGGTACCTCCCTTTGAAGACACCGTCACCATGGGTGCGAACGCCGCGCTGCCGCTTCTCGATGGAGTGGACAAAGAGAGCATCGGCATGCTCATCGTGGGCACCGAAAGTTCGGTTGATTTTGGCAAGCCGATCAGTACCAACATCATGGGGGCGCTCGGGCTCGGCCCGAATGTACGAAATTACGAAACAAAACACGCCTGCTACAGCGGTGTTGCCGCTCTCGACACCGCCATCAACTGGATCGCGTCCGGCTTGAACAGAGGACGCAAGGCGCTGGTCATCTCCACAGACTTCAGCCGGATGCACCTGAACGCGAAGGAGGAGTTCGTCTTAGGTGGTGTTGCCGCGGCGGCAATTGTGAGCGAGGAGCCCCGTGTAGTAGAATATGAGCTCGAGAAACGAGGCACCTGGTCAACCGACGTCTACGATACCTTCAGACCGAGCGCGCGGGATGAGACCGGAAACAACGAGGTGAGCCTTTTCACCTATATGGACGCCATAGAGGGGGCTTTTTCTCACTACCGCGATCTTACCGGGGAAACCGGCGCCATTGCCGACCTGTTCGACTACCTCGCCTATCACACCCCCTTTCCGGGAATGGCCTTTCAGGCGCACAGGACGCTGTCAAACCTTGACGGGCGCAAACCGAAGGATGAAATCCTCGAGAGCTTTAGCCGGAGAGTCCTCCCGGGGCTTGCCTATGCAAGACGGGTCGGCTCAACCTACGGCGCATCCAACTTTGTCGCCCTCGCTGGTATTGCAGCCCATGACGGCGCCGGTACAGACGGTACAGACGGCAAAGCCGGCAAACGCATCGGTTTCTTTTCCTATGGCTCCGGCGCCATCGGCGAGTTTTACAGCGGGAAGCTGTGCGAAAGTGCGGCCGATGTGATTTCTTCCGCCGGTATTGACACCGCCCTCGATGAGAGAACCGAAGTCAGTGTTGATGACTATGAACAGATAGAGAAAGTACGGGAAGCCTATATAGAGAATCCGACTTTCACGCCCGACACATCGTTGCCTCCCGGATTATTCGATCGCGCCTACCGGGGGAAAGGGAAGCTGGTGCTTCAAGAGGTCAGGAACTTTTACAGGACCTATGCATGGGTGTAACATCACCTGTGGAGGGTGTTGCCGATTCAGGCGTGCTCATTATCACGCTCAACCGGGGAGACGAGGGAAACCCTCTCAATCCTGATTCACTCGTGAGACTGCAGGAATGCCTCGATTGCGGTATTTCCTCCAAAGACATACGCGTCCTGCTGCTCCGTTCCAACGCGCGCACATTCTGCACCGGTATGGATCTTGATGCTTTGTCCGGGCAGCGCGGAGGGACCGCAGAGCTGCGCAAAGCCGTCGAAAGCTACAGCTGTTTGCTGAATACCATCTATACCGCTCCTAAACCGGTAATCGGGGTGGTGTCCGGAGAGGTGCGTGCCGGAGGTGTAGGCCTCGCGTGCGCCTGCGACATCCTCTGCGCAACACCGGATTCCTCGTTCGGTTTGGGTGAGGCGCTTTTTGGCCTGGTGCCGGCAAACGTACTACCCTACCTGTTGGGATATCGGGTCACGCCGCAAAAGGCGCGGTATCTCGCCCTCACCACCAGACCTATTTCCGGGGAAGAGGCCCACAGGCTCGGCGTTGTAGATGAGCTGTCCGGGCCGGAACGTATGGAAAAACTGCTCAAAGACCGCGTCCGCCGGCTCCTGCGTTGCTCTCCGGAGGCTCTCGGCAGGATTAAATCGCTTACCTCTCACATGCCCGGCGTTGACAGACAATCCTCGATAGACGCAGCGGTAGAGGCACTGGTGGAAGTTGCATCCGATCCAAAGGTTCTCACGGCCATCCGTGAGTTCCGCGAAGGCACTACCCCACCGTGGTTTTCCAAGTACAAGCCCTCTCGCAGACTTTTCCAGGAGGAGAATCGATGAAACAACCTGTGAGTCTGGAAGTAACCGACGACTCAATTGCCTTGGTGACCATGCAGGACACCGAGGGCAAAAATGTCTTCTCAGATCGTCTGATAAACGGCCTGATCGAGGCTATCGAAGAGCTCGAGAGCACCCACAAACCGGCCGTCGCGATTCTTCGCGGTCTCGATGACGTTTTTTCAGGCGGCGCGGAGAAAGAGACCCTCATCGGCCTCTCCGAGGGGAAGATTCACGTAAAGGATCTTCTCATCTCCGAGAGATTGATCAATACGCCCTTTCCGGTAATCGCGGCCATGGAAGGCCACGCGGTGGGTGGCGGTCTTGTCATGGCGCTCTGTTGCGATATCGTCATCGCTGCGCGAGAGAGCCGCTACGGCGCGGTATTCATGAATATGGGTTTTACTCCAGGCATGGGGTGTACCGGGCTTCTCCAGGATCTCGTCGGCCCCTACATTGCGAATGAGATGATGTTTACCGGTAAACGTTTCAGGGGCAGCGAGCTCGCTGAAAAAGGTACGAATATCAACTATATCCTGCCGAAAGAAAAGGTGATGGATAAAGCCCGCGATCTTGCTTTACAGATAGCCGAGAAGAATATAGAATCTGTCTACCTCTTGAAATACTCGCTGAGTGCAAGAAAG
>CAZHXC010000033.1:0-8763 GCA_964536145.1 uncultured Spirochaetales bacterium
AGGAGCTGAAACCCGAGCTAGAAGTGACGGTGCTCTACCGTGACCTGCGGGCATACGGTCTGTACGAAGAGTACTACCGCGCCGCGCGGGAAGCCGGGGTACTCTTCACCCCCTATGACCTGGAGAACAAACCCGCCGCGAACCTGAGAGACGGAGAACTCCAAGTCTCCTATGATGATCAGATCCTGCACCGGCAGATGACTCTCGAGCCGGATCTCCTGGTCCTGAGTACCGGTGTGGAGCCTGCGGATAACCGGGAGCTTGCGGAGATTCTGCAACTGCCCTTGGATGAGTACGGCTTTTTCGCCGAGTCCAACAACAAAGCGGCGCTTGTCGATTTTGTCGGAGAGGGAAGGTATCACTGCGGTCTTGCATCGGCGCCGCTTCACATAGAACAGACGCTCGCAAGAAGCATGACGGCGGCGTCTCGGGCTGCGGCGCTGCTGTTAAAAGAGCAATTGCGCGCGCCAAAGTACGGAGTGACGGTGAATACCAGGCTCTGCAGCCGCTGCGGGCTCTGCGTGGAAGCATGTCCCTATGGAGCGCGGGAGATAAACGAAGATGAGGACATCGCCGTTGTCCATCATGAGTTGTGTCACGGGTGCGGCGCCTGTTCCGCCGTCTGTCCAAACGGCGCCACCGAGCAGGTGGGTTTTGGGAAGGGACAGATTATGGCGATGGCGAATGAGATAATGCGATGAAGGAAAACTATATGGAACAGAGAGATGAGAGCCCGCGGATAGTGGCATTCCTCTGTCACTGGTGTACCTACACCGGTGCGGATCTCGCGGGGACCACCAGATTGCAGTATCCGGTTGGGGTCCGGATCATTCACCTGATGTGTTCCGGAGCGATCGATGTGGTATTTGTGCTGAAAGCGATTTTGGATGGTGCCGACGGCGTGCTCATCGGCGGCTGTCACCCGGGGGACTGTCACTATCAGACCGGCAATATGAAGGCGAGGCGCCGGGTGGCGCTCCTCAGGAACATCATGGAGACCCTCGGTCTCGAAAAGGAACGGGTCCGGTTGCGGTGGATCAGTGCGAGCGAGGGAAGGCTGTTTGCCGACACCGTCAGGGAATACTCATCGGAACTGGAATCTATGGGAGAGAACCCTCTCGCCGAAGAATGGGACGTGTGAGCGTATGAAGATATCGGTCACGGAACTGAAGGGAAGCAGCTTCAACGAGAAAACCCGGGAAGTCATGACCCGGTTGCTCGAGAGCGATATGGCAGGGAGCATTCTCCTACCAAAAAAGACAACCGGTGGAGACAACTACGTCCAAGCGCTTGTGAAAAGCCCACGGTTCCTCTCGGATACCGATGTGAGCGTGCCGGTCATGCCGGTTCAGTCGGCCAGGCTGATATCGAACCTCACCTTCTCAGAGCCCGGTGAAAAGATAGCGGTTGTGGTCAGGCCTTGCGAAGCCAGGGCGGTCGTGGAGCTTACAAAGTACAAGCAGGTGAGGCGTGAGTCTCTGCTGATTATCGCGGTGGACTGTCTTGGTACTTACGAGCCCACAGTGTTTTCAGATTTGGCAAAAAAAGGGAACGATCCTGCCGGTGATTTGCGAAAACAAGCGGCAAACGGACGCTGTGAGCCGGCGCCCGACAGCTCGTTTCGTACCGCTTGCACTATGTGCGAGTACCCGTCGATGCCGCTCGAGCTGGTAGATATGGTGATCGGCCTCTGGGGGATCGATTGTGAGAAACAACTGTACATTGAAGCCGGTGATGAGACGGCGGCACGGTTGATCGAGAGCGGCGTCCTCGATTTCCAGGATGCCGGTCAGCCGGGGGCGGGAAAGCCGGGCGCGGTAAACACGGCACGCGTCGAAGAGATTCGCACCACCCGGGAGAAAGCCCTCGCGACGCTGCGTGAAGAACGGATAAGCGCCCGGGACCGGATCCTCGAGGATTTTCGCGGTGAGGCGGGCTCATTGAAAGACATGCAAAAGCTCTTCTCCACTTGTATGCGCTGCCACAACTGTATGATCAACTGCCCCATCTGTTACTGCCGGGAATGTGTATTCCGCTCTCCGGTCTTTGAGCACACACCGGATCAGTATCTCGGTTGGGCTGAGGACAAAGGGGCCATTAGAATGCCCGCGAACACCATGATGTTTCACCTGACGCGGCTCAACCACATGGTCATGTCCTGTGTCGGGTGCGGGTTGTGCGACACCGCCTGTCCAAACAACATCCCCGTCACATCGCTGTTCCGCACGGTGGGTTTGCGGGCGCAGGGTATGATGGAATACGAACCTGGAAGAAGTTATGATGAGCCGGCGCCGGCAACGACTTTTCGTGACGACGAGCTGCTCGATGAGTCGGGAACCGCTTAGACCGCGTCCATCGATTGAGATTGACGCGAAACACGCAAGAGGTGAATCGAATGAGTGATACGAACCGGAAGATGAATGTTGCCACCGGCGACAGGGCAATTTTGCCCGAAGGAACAAAGGTAATCCCGATTTTTATCATGGGAAAACGTTACCTGGTTCCGGAAACGCTGACCATACAAAAAGCCATGGAGTATGCAGGATATCAATATATCAGATCCTGCGGCTGCCGCGGCGGTATCTGCGGCGCCTGTCCAACGGTTTACAGAATACTTGGGGATTATCATCTGCAGTTCTGCCTTGCCTGTCAGACTGTTGTTCAAGAGAACATGTATCTCACCCAGGTTCCCTTTTTCCCGGCAAACCGGACGCCCTATCGGCTCGAAGAGGTCGATGCAACCGCGGAAACCATCATGAAGCTCTACCCCGAGGTGATGAAATGTGTGGCCTGCAACGCCTGTACAAAGTCGTGCCCCATGGATATCGAAGTCATGGAATACGTGAACGCCGCGATGCGGGGTGATATCGAAAAAGTTGCACGGCTCTCTTTTGACTGTATCCAGTGCGGGCTCTGTTCATCCCGATGTCCCGCGCAGATTCAGCACTATCATCTCGCGCAGCTGTGCAGGCGACTCTACGCCAGATACCTGGTTCCAGAGGCCGAGCATCTGAAGGCTCGAGTTGAAGAGCTTGAGGCGGGCAAATACGACAAGATGCTGGAAGATCTGGTATCGAGCGATGAGGAAACGTTGAGGAAGGCCTACGTGGCGCGTGAGATGGAACCCCAGGAAAGCGAGGGCTGGGAGCCGCAGGACAAAACATACCTGTAGGGGATAAAACCGGAGGATAAGGTAATGGGATATACGCCCGAAATGCTGGAACTGATAAAAAAGGTCGAAGCCTCGAGACCCGAACGGGTGGCGCGCGCGAGAAAAGGCGAGCATTTCCAGCCGTTGACGCTTGATGAGCGCGAGGTTGTCCTCAACAAGTTTCATCCCGACTACAAGAGCGAAGGGAGGCAGACCATCCGGGTTGGTCCGAGTAAAGGTGCGGCGTACCCGGCGGAGTTTGTTGAAATACTCGAGTCAAAGGCAAGGCTTATGGTGGAAAGCGACGAGCTCGAGAAGCTCACGGCCCTCGAGACCGATGTTCTCGTGATCGGTGGTGGCGGCGCGGGAACTTCCGCGGCGCTCCTTGCTCAGGCCGCCGGCGCCAAGGTAGCGCTCGCAACCAAGCTGCGCCACGGTGACGCCAACACGGTCATGGCGGAGGGCGGTATCCAGGGCGCGAGCCGGGAGGTGGATTCACCCTACTATCACTATCTCGATGTAATGGGAGGCGGACATTTCACCAATACACCGGAGCTGGTTGCCGCGTTGACCCACGATGGCCCGCTTGTCATCGAATGGCTCGAGGAGCTCGGTATGATGTTCGATAAGGAGCCCGACGGCCGGATGCGTGTACGCCATGGCGGCGGTACGAGCCGCAAACGTATGCATTCGGCAGGCGATATGACCGGATCTGAAATCATGCGCGTGCTCCGGGATGAAGCGCGCAACCGTTCAGACGATATCACCGTGCTCGAGTTTTCGGCTGCGGTGGAGATACTCAAGGACGGAAAGGGGAGGGCCGCCGGTGCGCTCTTTTTCAATATGGAGACCGAGGAGTACTTTGTCCTCAAGGCGAAAGCAACCGTCATCGCTACGGGGGGCTATGGAAGGCTGCATATCCAGGGTTTTGCCACCACAAACCACTACGGCGCCACCGCCGACGGTCTGGTGATCGGGTACCGGGCGGGCGTTCCCCTTTCTTTTATGCACTCAACCCAGTACCACCCGACAGGCGCCGCCTTTCCTGAGCAGAACATCGGGCTTCTGATCACCGAAAAGGTGCGGGGGCTCGGCGCCAACTTGCTAAACGTAGACGGAGAGCCCTTTGTCTTTGAACGTGAGCCGCGAGACGTCGAGTCCGCATGCATCATTCGCGAGTGCCTCGAACGGGGCAAGGGCATCGTCACCCCCACCGGGAGGGTAGGCGTCTGGCTCGATTCACCGATGATCGACGACCTGGAAGGTCCGGGGACGGTGGCGAGAGAGCTGCCGGCGAAGCACATACAGTTTAGCCGCTATGGAATCGATATCAGCAGGATGCCGCTCCTGGTCTATCCCACCCTGCACTACCAGAACGGCGGTCTCACGATCCGTGATGACGGCTCGACGGCTGTTGAAGGCCTCTTTGTCGCCGGCGAAGCCTCAGGTGGCGTACACGGTGAAAACCGGCTGATGGGAAACTCCCTGCTCGACATTGCCGTGTTTGGCCGCAGGGCCGGGAAAAACGCGGCGGAATATGTGAAAGGGTATGCAGGAACGATCGAAGGCATCAATATGGACCATGTGAGCGCGTATCATAAGGAAATGGAGGAGGCCGCTATCGAAACCGAGCGTTACGCTCCTCTGCTGCTTCCGAACTACACGCGGGAGGAGATCATGGAGAAGCAGTTGACCACGGTGTATCGCGGCGGCATGCGTGCCTAGGAGGATACGATGAAGATTCACGAGTATCAGGCAAAGGCGATATTGCGGAATTTCGGGGTAGCCGTTCCGGAAGGTTGTCCTGCATTCAGTCCGGATGAAGCCGGAAAGGCCGCCACAGAGTTAGGGGGCGCCACCGTAGTCCTCAAGGCACAGATACACGCCGGAGGCCGCGGCAAAGGCGGTGGCGTGAAAATCGTTCGAGGTGCCGATGAAGCCTACACCGCCGCAAAACAGATGTTCGGGATGAAGCTCGTAACCCACCAGACAGGTCCGGAGGGGAAGGAGGTGAGACGGCTCCTCATCGAGGAAGGGATGGATATCAGCAAAGAGTACTACCTTGGTATCGTTATTGACCGCGCTTCGAACCGTCCGGTGTTGATGGCCTCCACTGAGGGCGGTATGGAGATCGAAACGGTGGCGGCGGAAAGCCCTGATAAAATTGTCCGCGAATACATCCATCCGGCTCTTGGGCTCCGTCCTTTTCAGGCGACAAAGGTGGCCTACAAGCTTGGACTCGAAGGGCCGCTCGTCCGGGAAGCCTCCCGGATGCTCATGAGCCTGTACAGGGCTTTTGAGGCCAACGACTGTTCCCTTATCGAAGTGAATCCGCTGGTTACTACCGGCGACGGCCGTATCGTAGCGCTGGATGCCAAAATTAACTTTGATGACAACGCCGCATACAGGCACAAGGAATCCTGGGAGGAACTGCGGGATCTGTCCGAAGAGGAACCATCGGAAATAGAGGCCGCCAAGTTCAATCTCAACTACATAAAACTCGACGGCAATGTCGGCTGCATGGTAAATGGTGCAGGTTTGGCCATGGCTACCATGGACATTATCAAGCTCTACGGTGGAGAACCGGCAAACTTCCTCGATGTTGGGGGCGGGGCGAATGCCGAGGGTGTGGCCAACGCGTTTCGCATCATCCTCTCGGACCCCAACGTGAAGGCGGTGCTGATAAACATCTTTGGCGGAATTGTGCGTTGCGACCGGATTGCCACGGGGATCATTGAAGCCACGAAGATGGTTGATGTACATGTTCCACTGGTCGTCCGTCTCGAAGGTACCAATGCCGATGAGGCCGCGAAAATACTCGAACAATCGGGCATCGACATGATTATCGGGCGCGGGCTCGAGGATGCAGCGAAGCGGGTGGTGGAAGCAATTGGATAATATGCGCGCAGCCGTCCTGACAGCGGCGAATGCGCCGAGGTAAAGCGCGCCGGGCACAGCGGGAGGAAGCAATGTCTATACTGGTGAACAAGAACACAAAAGTAGTGGTGCAGGGGATAACCGGCCGGGAAGGGGCGTTCCACACCGGCCAATGCGTCGCCTACGGCACCCGTGTGGTAGCCGGGGTTACACCTGGTAAGGGTGGCCGGAAGGTGGACGGGATACCCGTATTCAACACCGTCGAAGAGGCGGTACGGAACACCGGCGCAACCGTATCACTCATCTTTGTGCCACCACCCTTTGCAGCGGACGCGATTATGGAGGCCGCCGATGGGGGCGCTGAGCTCGTGGTCTGCATTACAGAGGGAGTTCCCACCCTCGACATGCTGAAGGTAAAGGAGTATCTTGAAGATACAAAAGCCAGGTTGATCGGTCCCAACTGTCCGGGCATTATCACTCCGGATGAGTGCAAAGTGGGGATTATGCCCGGTTTTATTCACCTCAAAGGGAATGTCGGGCTGATTTCTCGAAGCGGAACTTTGACCTATGAAGCGGTAAAGCAGCTGACCGAGCTTGGATTGGGGCAGTCGACCTGTATCGGCATTGGTGGAGATCCGATAATCGGAAGCAGGTTTGTGGATCTGCTCTCACTTTTTGAGGATGATCCGGAAACCGGGGCGGTGGTCATGATCGGTGAAATCGGAGGAACCGCCGAAGAGGAAGCCGCGGATTATGTACAGCGTGAGATGAGCAAGCCGGTCGTCGGCTTTATTGCGGGTCAAACCGCCCCTCCGGGACGCAGGATGGGTCATGCGGGAGCGATAATCGCCGGTGGAAAGGGAACAGCGGCTGAAAAGATGGATGCGTTGAATGCCGCCGGGATCAAAGTTGTGAAAAGCCCGGCGGACATCGGCAAAGCGGTTCAGGCTGTGTTACAATCGTGAGACCAGTTTAAATATATTTAATATATGGAGAGTAATATGAGTGATTTTAAACAAGCAAAGAAGCTCCTGCATGAGTTTAAGGGTGATAGGTATGTGTACGGAGCCGATGTATTGAGCGAGGTCGGCCAGATCGCTTCATCCGCCGGTAAAAAGGCTATTTTGATACGTGACAAGTTTCCGGGAAGCGAGGGCTTTCTCGACACCATCAGGGATTCGCTTTCCAAGGCCGGCGTGGATATCGTCGCCGAGGTAGACGGCGCCGGTCCCAATTGTCCCAGGGAAGACCTCTTCCGGATAGCGGATTCGGTCAAGGAGAACGGTCCGGACGTGATCGTGAGCTTTGGCGGAGGCAGCACCATAGACGCGGGAAAGGCCGCGGAGGTATTGAGAACCCTTGGCGGAGACATCGAAGATTATTTCGGCACCGGACTCGTGACGGAAGCGGTGGAAAAGAGCGGAAAGAAATTGAGCCCCCACGTGGCAATCCAGACAGCCGCCAGCTCCGGCGCTCATCTGACGAAGTATTCGAATATTACCGATGTGTCGACCGGTCAGAAGAAGCTCATCGTCGATGATGCGATTGTCCCGAGCAATCCTGTTTTTGACCACAAAGTCACATACAACGCCCCCGCATCTCTCACCGCTGACGGGGCGCTCGACGGCATTGCTCACTGTCTGGAAGTCCTCTACGGCTCTGTCGGCCAACCCTCGTATGAAAAGATAAAAGAGATAGCCGAAGCGGGGATTGGACTGGTGGTAGAGTACCTGCCCAAGGTTATGGATAACCCCAAGGATGAAGACGCGCGGGAAGCCCTCTGTCTGGCAACCGACTTAGGCGGTTTTGCGATCATGGTCGGCGGGACAAACGGAGGACATCTGACGAGCTTTTCTCTTGTCGATGTCTTGAGCCACGGCCGGGCCTGCGCGATGATGAACCCCTACTACACCGTTTTCTTTGCTCCTGCAATCGAAGATGCGCTCAGGATGGTGGGGAACATCTACAAGAAAGCCGGGTATAGCTCCGCTGATTTCGACAGCCTCAAGGGCAGAGATCTGGGCATGGCCGTCGCTGAAGCGATGTTCGCCTTAGCGGAGAAAATCGGATATCCGACAAAGCTCGATGAAGTATCGGGATTTACCCGGAATCACATAACCCGCGCACTCGAGGCGGCCAAAAATCCCCAGCTCGAGATGAAACTCAAGAACATGCCCGTTCCTCTGACCCCGGACATGATCGATGAGTATATGGGACCGATTCTCGAGGCGGCAGCCGACGGCGACCTGTCCAAGATCAAGAACGCCGGCTAAACGGTATACAGCAAGCCGGGAGCCCCGCGTGGCTCCCGTGCTTTTCCAACGCCCGGCCGGTCTTCTCCTTGAGATTACCAACTTGCTTTTCATCTCTCGCTCCTCCTCTGTGCAGATATCCTGACGATTGACGCCAAGCGGCCCTCGTATCGAAACCGCCGTTTTCTTGACAATGCTGCAATATCCGGCTTACATTTAAGCGCGTTGCCGGTCCGCTTACTCAGAAAAGCTTCCGTAACAGCTGCCATACGCCCCAAGGAGAAGTGATGCTAGATCCGGACAAAGCGCTTCAACAGATTGTCAGCTTCAAACGTACACCCGCAACCGAACAATGCCCGGTTACAGAGGCGTTGAATCGGGTATTGGCAGAGGAGGTCCGTTCTCCTCTCGAATCACCACCCTTTGACAAGGCCGCAATGGATGGATATGCCGTCCGTTCCTCAGATAAAGCTGATAGCTACG
>CAZHXC010000033.1:8773-12374 GCA_964536145.1 uncultured Spirochaetales bacterium
CGAGATTCTCGAAACTGGAGCCGCCGGGGAGACACCTCGGAGGCCCGTCGGCAACGGGGAATCCAGCAAAATCATGACCGGCGCAATGATGCCCGAGGGCGCGGACAAGGTGATACGCGTCGAATACACTGAAGAGCGTGATGGACGGGTGTACGTCGGAGAACCTGAGCCTTACGGGAATGTGATCAAACAGGGTGAAAACCTGAAAAAGGGCGAGACGGTGCTCACCCCGCGGGTGCTACGTCCCCAGGATATCGGCGTGATCTGCTCGCTTGGACTTTCGGAGGTAACTGTCGCCAAAACGCCGCGGGTGGGAATCATCACTACGGGAAGCGAGCTCAAAGAACCCGGTGAAAAGCTTGAAGCCGGGCAGATTTTCAACTCCAACGGCAGGCAGCTGTGCGCGCAGGTGGAGGCAATGGGCTGCGGGTACGAGTATTACGGAATCGTTGCGGATGAGCCAGAGCTTCTCGGAGCCGCGGTGGAACGTGGTTTGTCCGAATGCGACGTCCTTCTGCTCTCCGGCGGCGTGTCGATGGGAAGTTTCGACTTTGTTCCGGCGATGCTCGAGGAGAAGGGAGTGACAATCCACTTCCACAAGCTTGCCATCAAGCCGGGAAAGCCGACGCTCTTTGGCCGGCGGCAGGAGAGCTTTGTGTTTGGTCTTCCGGGAAATCCGGTCTCTACGTTTGTCATCTTTGAGGTCATGGTAAAACCGTTGCTGTACGCTCTGATGGGTGTAGATTGGGAGGCCCCTGAGGCAACCGCGCGGCTCACCGGGGATTACAGGCGACGTGATACCGAGAGAGCGGAATACCTCCCGGTCACAGTAGATGGTGATGAGATTCATCTCATGTCATACCACGGTTCGAGCCACCTCAACGCGTTGAGTGAGACAAATGCGTTGATACGGATTGACCGGGGAGTCGATAGAATCGAAAAAGGAACAACGCTGCGTGTTAGATTCATATGACCGGGAGATAAGCTACCTAAGAATATCCGTGACGGATAAGTGCAATCTGCGGTGTGTGTACTGCATGCCCGAGGAGGGCGTCGAGGTCCGGAGGCATGAGGAGTTCTTGAGCTTTGAGCAGATTGTGGAGGTCGTGCGGGTTGGCGCTACCATCGGTTTGAAGAAAATACGGCTTACCGGCGGCGAGCCCCTCGTAAAGCGCGGTATTGTGAACCTCGTTGAGATGATTGCCGGTGTAACCGGCGTGGACCATGTCGCGATGACAACCAACGGGGTACTGCTTGCAGATATGGCGAAGGATCTGAAGGCGGCGGGCTTGGACAGCCTGAATATCTCTCTCGATACCCTCGACCCAAAGCGCTACAAAGAGATTACACGGGTAGGCTCCATCGAAAAGGTTCTCGCGGGCATTGAGGCTGCGAGGGCGAGTGGATTTCCCATAAAGCTCAACAAGGTGGTGATGAACGAGACTCCTCACAGCGAAATTGAGCTCATGCGTCAATTCTGCCGGGAAAAGGGAATCAGGTTGCAGCTTATCAACCATTTTTCGCTGAGTGACGAAAAGCTCAACAGCTACAACTTTGACAGACCGCCTAAGTGTGGGGCGTGTAACCGGATTCGGCTGCTCGCCGACGGCCATCTCAAACCGTGTCTTCATTCCGATGTGGAAATTCCTCTCGATCTGCATGACATCAAAGGTTCTCTCGTAAAGACTATTCAGGCAAAGCCTCAACGCGGCTTGGTTTGTGAGAACCGCTGCATGTACGAGATAGGAGGCTGAGCGTGGCTGATGAGGGGACAGGCCGGTTTTCTCATCTCGATGATGAGGGTCGTGCTCAGATGGTAGACATCTCGGCGAAAACCCGGGTACGGCGTACAGCCGCAGCCGCCTGCAAAATACACCTGCAGCCTGAAACCTTGCAGGCGATACGGGGCAAGCTCGTGGAGAAGGGAGATGTTCTGTCGGTTGCCCGTGTTGCAGGTATCAGCGCTGCAAAGCGGACCTTCGATTTGATCCCCCTCTGTCACAACATCGCCATCGATCAGGTGAAAATCGACTTCACCATCCTTGATGACGGCATCGAAATCGAGGGACTCGCTCTTTGTACCGATAAAACAGGGATAGAGATGGAGGCGCTTACGGCGGTGAGCGTGGCCGCGCTGACGATATATGACATGTGCAAGGCGATCGACAAGAAGATGAGAATAGACGAGGTCAGGCTGCTGTACAAGAAAAAGGAAGAGTTGTAGTGCGGCGTTGCAGCCGCTAAAGAAGCGCTACCGGGGAAAGACAGATGAAAATAGCAGTTGTGACCATCTCAGACAGGGCGGCAAAGGGCGAATACGAGGACCTATCCGGTCCTGAAATAGAGAGAATCATTTTAGAATACATGCCCGGCGCGACGGTGAATCGGGAAATCGTACCCGATGAGCCGGATAGAATAGAGGCCGCTTTTGCCGCCCAAGCCGACGCGGATTTCATTGTCACTACCGGCGGAACCGGGATCGGCCCGAGAGACATCACGCCGGAGGTAACCGTCGGCTACTGCGACCGGCTCCTTCCCGGTATCGCGGAGTTATTGCGGTCGGAATCATACAAAGAGACACCCCAGGCGATGCTCTCTCGCGGAGCGGCCGGTGTAAAGGACAACACCGTTATCGTGAACTTTCCCGGTTCGGTGAAGGCTGTACGCCTCTGTACAACGCTTCTCGTTCCGGTCATGGAACATGCTGTGGAGATGTTGCGCGGAGAAGGACATTAGGCTCCCGCCGTTTCCT
The DNA here is from genome assembly GCA_964536145.1 of uncultured Spirochaetales bacterium. Classification (GTDB taxonomy): domain Bacteria; phylum Spirochaetota; class Spirochaetia; order ARS1246; family ARS1246; genus JAFGHN01. The sequence goes on from CAZHXC010000033.1 coordinate 11,526, forward strand.
GCATCCTTTGACTTCTCCCTCTATTGTAGTACATTAAATCTATGTCTGAGATAGAAAAAAGAATCCTGGGCAAGACCGGGGAAAGCGTTTCCGCTATCGGGTTGGGCGGTGCTCACATCGGTAGTCAGGCCGATGAAAGAGAAAGCATCGAAATAATCCGAACGGCCATCGACAACGGCATCACCTTCATGGATAACAGCTGGGATTATCACGACGGCGAAAGCGAAGTGCGAATGGGGAAGGCCCTGAGGGATGGTTACCGGGAAAAGGTCTTTCTGATGACCAAGATAGACGGCCAGAGCCGGAAAGCGGCAACCGAACAGCTCGAAGAGTCTCTCAGGCGGTTGCAGACTGAAACTATCGATCTGCTCCAGTTCCACGAGATTATCCGTATGTCCGATCCCGATCATATCCTGGCGCCGGGAAGCGCGCTTGATGTGGTTCTGGAAGCGCAGAGAGCCGGCAAGGTCCGGTATATCGGATTCACCGGACACAAGAGTCCGGATATTCATTTGAACATGATAAGAAAAGCACAGGAGCGTGGCTTCAGCTTTGACGCGGTCCAGATGCCCCTGAGCGTCCTCGATCATCATCACAAGAGCTTCGAGCAGAACGTCCTGCCGGTACTTCTCGAGAAGGAGACAGGCGTGCTCGCGATGAAAACCCTCGCGTCGGGGTATTTGCCTGAAAGCGGAATCGTGACAAAGCAGGAGTGCCTCCACTATGCGCTGAGCCTCCCGGTAAGCGTCGTTATCACCGGCTGCAAAACCCTCGAGGAGCTCAACGAGACCATCGATCTGGGAATTCGCTTTACTCCGATGAGCCCCGAGCAGCGTGTGGCGCTTTTGG
>CAZHXC010000034.1:0-1576 GCA_964536145.1 uncultured Spirochaetales bacterium
GAGGGAACGGTAATGTTCAACAGGCGTCGCGGACGGCGTTTTGTACATATAGAGCAGGCTGCCTCAGAATAAGATTCGATTGGCATTCGTAGACGAAACCACAATTGACGTCTCATCAGGACACGGAGGAAAGGGAGCAGTGTCATTCCGGAGGGAAAAGTACGTGCCCCGGGGCGGCCCGGACGGAGGAGACGGCGGGAAAGGTGGTGACGTCATTTTCGAAATCAGGGAGAATGTAAAAACCCTCTCTCATATCGCACTCAAACACTCGTTCCACGCAGAGGATGGGCAACCCGGGAGAAAAAGAAAGCTCCATGGAAGAGACGGTAAACCTGTGGTAATCGAGGTTCCACCCGGCACCGTCGTGCGGGATGAGGCAACCGGTCGTTTGATAAAGGACCTGACCGGCACGCAGCGGTGGACCTTTCTCACCGGCGGGAAAGGCGGGAAGGGTAATACCCACTTTGCCACATCCGTAAAGCAGGCGCCACGTTATGCGCAGCCTGGTCTCCCGGGAGAATCTGCAAAAGTCAGACTCGAGCTGAGTCTTGTTGCCGATATCGGGTTTGTAGGAAAACCTAACGCCGGTAAATCGACGCTGCTGTCCGTGCTTACGAGAGCACGGCCAAAGGTTGCCGACTATCCGTTCACCACAAAGGAGCCCAACCTCGGGGTGATGAGGGAGGGCTACGCTGAGATCGTCCTGGCAGATATTCCTGGCTTACTCAAAGGCGCCTCGAGTGGCACGGGACTTGGGCTGAAGTTCCTCAAACACGTCTCGCGTACCGCCATGCTGGCGTTTCTTATCGATCTATCCGGTGACGATTTTCTGGAAGCATTTCCGATACTTCTCGAAGAGATGAATCAATTCGATCCGCACCTGACTGAAAAGCGGCGCCTGCTCGTAGGAACAAAGGCGGATCTGCCGCAATGCGAGGGTAGGGCGGAGATCCTGAGAAAAGAGTATCCCGATGAAACCGTCATGGAAATATCCTCGTTTTCATTAACGGGTATAGAGGATTTGCGACGATACTTTATGCGAATGGTAACCGGTCATGCAGTTGAGCAAACCTGATACCCTTGCTCTGCTTGGCGGGGCTTTCAATCCCGTTCATTTCGGCCATCTCGCAATTGCTGAGGCCGCTCATCTGGAGCTTGGCTACACATTGATCCTCTTTATTCCCTCATCAATACCTGCGCACAAGGAGGCGGATCGCGATACGCCTCCCGCCGACAGAGTTGCCATGACCGAGTTGGCGGTATCCGAAATCGATTATATAAGTGTGGATACCTGTGAGATAGAGAGGGGTGGCGTCTCGTATACAATCGACACACTCGACTACGTAAAAAGCAATTATGATTTTGAAGGAAAACCCGGCCTGATAATAGGGGATGACCTTATGGAAGGATTTCACACCTGGAAAGATGCCGGGGCTGTCGCGCGGCAGGTGGACTTGATCATTGCCCGGAGGGACACGGCCGGCAAGAAAGAACTGGACTTTGATCATATATATCTCAATAATCAGGTCATTGAGGCGGCGTCGAGCGATATCCGAGAAATGGTCGCAAACGGAGA
>CAZHXC010000034.1:1586-2210 GCA_964536145.1 uncultured Spirochaetales bacterium
TATTGACAGATATGTGCCTGACCCGGTGAGACGCTATATAGATCAACATAAGCTGTACAGGTGAGGAGCTTGTAGTTTAGCACCACATGAAGGGAAAAAAACGAAAAGGAAGTATTGACAAAGGGTTTATCGTCCTCGCGCTTATTGTGATTGTCATTGCGGCGTCTGCAACGCTGTTGGCGCTTCAATTGAGAAGCGACAAAGTCACCGAGGATATCCGCGAAGGCAGGCTGATAAGTGTGCTCATAATGGTACATGACGCGGATGAGCTGCTCTTTTCTGAGCTTTTTCTCTATCATCCTGTAACCGCAAACGGTGCGCTCCTCGACATACCGGGCGATTGGGGCGATGTCATTGAATCTCTCGAGCGTGTTGACCGTATCGATACGTTGTTCGACAGCTCTGATCCTGAAGAATACAGACAAAAGGTTTCAGAGCTTATTCAGCTGGATATCGGCTATACCATGCAATTTGACCTGCAGGGGTTTGAGCATGCGGTTGATCTGCTTGAAGGTGTTGATCTCTTTATTGCCGACCCCGTGGAAATTGTAGAGGAAGAAGAACTCGTGCTGGTCCCTTCAGGAAGCGTTGTACTCGACGGGAGAAAGGCGGCGACATACGTGT
>CAZHXC010000034.1:2220-8257 GCA_964536145.1 uncultured Spirochaetales bacterium
TGACGAGAACGAATCCGACCTGGAAGTACGGACCAGGCATCAGAGGACTATCCAGTCCTTTCTGAAAAAGATAGGCGAGAGAAAGGATTATCTTGCCCGCGAGGACGTGTTCGAGAAGTTCTACAATACGTTCAGGTCGTCTATGGGCAAACGAGCTACCGCATCACTTGTCGAGGAAGTACACCGTCTCGATGTAGACCACCTCATACTCAAATCGGTTCACGGAGACGAAGTGATTGTGGATAATCAAACACTTCTGTTCCCTCACTCTAACGGCAAGCTGGTACAGGAGAGCGTCCGTCAGCTTGCCGTAGCACTTGCCAACACTGAAGTTATCAGCGAGGATGAGCTTACCGTTGTGTTGGAAATACTCAACGGCACCACTCGTCAGGGACTCGCGGCACGTACCAGACAGCTTTTTGTTAATTTTGGCTATGAAGTTGAACGGTATGCCAACGCCGACAGGTTTGATTATGAGAAAACGGTGGTGATTTCGCGGACGCATGACGTTCTTGCGGCGCAGCGGGTCGCGTCGCTAATCAGATGTAACAATATTGAACAACAGCAGTTCCTGGATTCCGACCTTGGAGCCGGGGTGCCTGTTGCAGCGATAGACGTAACCATTATTTTGGGATTGGATTTTGATGGGAGATATTGTAAAGAATAATACGGTCATTGAGCTTGCCGAGTTGCTCGATGAGCACAACGGCAAGAACACGGTGGTGCTCGACATTCATGAACAGAGCAGCTGGACAGATTACTTCATCATCTCTACGGTAAACAGCCAGACGCACATGCGCGGGATAGTGAGATATGTAAGGAACTTTCTAAAGGAAAAGTCCATTGAACCGTTCAATAGACGGAAGCATATCAACGAGGATGGTTGGGTACTGATTGATTGCGGCAACTTTGTTATACACCTCATGACTGAGGAAATAAGAGAGTTTTACGATCTGGAAAGATTGTGGTTTAGCGGGCAATCACTGTATCATTCGTCAAAATCGTCGTAATCGAGACCATCGTCGTAGTCAAAATCCTCGTCATCTTCATCTTCGGGTACAAATGAATCGTCTTCTTCCTCGTCGTCCTCATCAAAGTCATCGAACTCGTCGGTTGCGTCGTCTTCGTATTCATCCTCTAGATCTTCATCTTCGTCAAAATCGTCGAATTCGTCCTCAAAATCCTCTTCTTCATAGTCATCAAAATTGTCTTCATAGAAGCCTTCATCTTTGTCTGAGAAAAATGGAATAACGCTCGATTCATGAGAAAACGGGTCAATAAATGAGCTTATCTCCATGCCTAGGACCTCCAGCAGGCAAATCAATTTCAGTTACGCCGTAAATAACGAATCAATCTAAGTAGAACAAATCACTTCTGTCAACAGCTTTTCTCTTCCTTCTTGAATAATTTCAGACGATGCTTACAGTAAGCGTATGACCTTCCTTTCTCCCGCCAAGATAAATGTTCATCTCGCTGTGGGGAACTGCAGGGCCGACGGCTATCATCCTATCTGTTCCTGGTTTCTCAAGGTTGGCCTGTATGACGAGATTGATGTCGATATCGATGTTGAAGAATCAGAGATAGTCGTAGAGGGAAACACCGCGGTGGCTGTGCAGGACGATTTGATGGCCAAAGCCGCCCGGTTGTTTTATGCGGATGCCGGTCTTATCCCGACGTGCAGGATCAGGATCGAGAAGATAATTCCGGTGGGTGCCGGGCTCGGCGGTGGTTCGAGTAACGCGGCGACCGTTCTTTTGGCTCTCAACCACCTCTACGGAGAGTTGCTGTCCCCGGGCAAACTGAGAGAACTCGCGCTACACCTCGGTAGCGACGTACCGTTTTTTTTGGGAGGTCCGTCCGCGGTTGTAACCGGACGAGGGGAAATAATCGAAGAGGTGCGTGCTCGTGCATCATGGAATGTCCTGATTGTGGATCCGGGATTTTCGATAAGCACAAGAGATGCCTATCGCTGGCTTGATGAAGAGCGCGGTGAGGCTGCAGCGAACGAGTGGAAACACGGTGAGCGTGGTATGGACAAGGAGGGGCTTAAGAAAATGATAAAAGGAAATCCTCGCAACTGGTGCTTTTTCAACGATTTCTCCACAGTTTTGTACAAACGCTTTTGGTCTCTGCGGGAGATCTGCTCAGGACTTTTGGCATCCGGAGCACTTCACGCCGGAATCTCCGGTAGCGGCAGCGCCTGTTTCGGTCTCTTCGAATCGGCGGCTGATACGGCAAATGCGGCAAAAAAATGTGCCGATATGGCGCTCTGGCAAAAAGAAACGCTTGCTTGATGCGGTAATGCCGTTTAAAATCAAAGCTGGAGTGCTGACGGGGCGAGGAGGTCCCATGGAAATTACTGACATTCGCATCCGCAAGGTTACTGCGGATGGCAAACTGAAGGCCTATGTAACCGTGACCTTTGATGACTGCTTTGTTGTACACAACGTCAAGGTGATTGAAGGTAAGAACGGGGCATTTATTGCAATGCCGAGCCGAAAGACAAAAACAGGGGAATACAAAGACGTAGCACATCCTATCAATTCAGACTTCCGCGGCATGCTACAAACAAGAATTCTTGAAGAGTTTAAGAAGATTGAGTTCGAGCCCGTAGAAGCGCAAATTGAGTCGGATTATGATGTGTCGTCCGGAACAGAAGGCGACGAGTAGAAAATAGAATCGCCGGCTTCTGCACCGGTGAAAGTGCGATACTCGTTTTTTTCGGGTATCGCCTAATTCCGCCACGATTTCTTGCATAAACCCGCAGTTTTTGGTATTTTCTGGAGCTACGTGTGTGTTGCTACACGCGCGACAGATGGGACGTCGGCAAGTGGTAAGCCACCGGTTTTTGGTACCGGCATTCGCAGGTTCGAATCCTGCCGTCCCAGGACTCAATTACAAGTGAGGATGTTGATGGAACAGAAAACCCTTAATGCCACTACCCGAGATCAATTGAGGAAAGGGCCAACCGGACGGCTGCGCCGCGCCGGAAAAATACCGGCGGTTGTGTACGGGCATAGCGGTACCGCGGCGATTGCGATAGACGCCGGCGAGTTTTCGCGAAAATTCAAAAGAATATCCGAAAACACGATCATAAATCTCCAGGTAGATGACAAAACATATGACGTGCTTGTCAAAGACTATCAGGAGGATATGCTCAAAGATCGGATCATGCACATTGACTTCTACGAGATCGAGCGAGGGAAAACCCTGCGGACGAATATTCCGGTTCATACGGTAGGTGCGCCTGTCGGTGTGCGTGAAGGCGGAGTGCTCGAGACGATGCTGTATACCATAGAAGTAGAATGTTTGCCTCAGGATATACCCGAGTTCCTGGAAATCGATATTTCTAAGCTGGATATCGGCCAGTCGGTACACGTCGCGGATATCACGCCTCCTGAGAACGTGGAGTTCATGACGCCTGACGATTATGTTGTCGTATCGATCATAGCGCCGAGGGCACTGGAAGAACTCGTTACCGAGGAAGAAGAGGTCGAAGAAGGTGAACTCGCCGAAGGAGAAGAAGAAGCGGCGGGTGAAGCTTCAGAAGAAGAATCTGAAGAGGAATAACCTGGATCTGCTGGTACTCGCCCTTGGTAATCCGGGGATACGGTATCAAGGTACCCGGCATAACGTTGGGTTTCGTGTGGCGGATGCGGTAGCCGCCGCAAGAAGCGGGAGATTCAGAAAACCTCTTTTTAAATCATACGCGGTTTGTCGCATAGAGGATGCGGGCGCGAGGCTTTATCTCGTCAAACCGCTGACCTTTATGAATAACTCGGGCAAAGCCGCGTATCAGGCCCTCAGGACCTATGGCGTGGGCATTCGGAAGATGCTCGTTGTTTGTGACACCCTGGATCTATCTCCGGGTACTTGCCGGCTAAAAAGAGACGGTGGAGACGCCGGCCATAACGGGTTGAAATCGATAATCGGCCACACGGGTACCGGAGGGTTCTTACGGTTGTACGTGGGAGTTGGGCACCCGGGACGGCAGGACGCGGTTGTAGATTGGGTCCTTGGAGAACCGGACACCCCTGACGATGATTTGATTCATAAAGCGGTTTTGCGCGGGGCGGCAGCGGTTCAGGATCTGCTCTCACATGACGTGGAACAGGTGATGAATGAGCTCAACAGAAAGCTTTGAGGCAAAGATACAAGCGTCAAAGGCTTTCCTTGATGAGGCTGGTTTACAGAGCAATGAGCGTATCCTCATCGCTTTTTCCGGTGGTCCGGACAGTACGGCGCTTCTCTGTCTCTTCCATAACGAGCTGATCAACCCATGCGACAGGATTGCACTTGCGTACTTCAATCACCATCTCAGGGGAGAAGAACAGGCGGATCTTGAAAGCCGCCATGTCGATGCGGTGGCTGAACGTTTTGGAATCCCGTTGTTTTGCGGCAGGGCGGAACCCGGTGAAATAGATATACTTGCGCGAGCACAACGGGTATCCGTTGAAGAGGCTGCGAGGATTCTCCGGTATCGCTTCTTTCGTAAGACTCAGGAGATCCACGGGTATGGCTACATTGCAACAGGTCATACCGCAGATGATGAAATTGAAACGCTTATCCAGCGTTTTTTCCAGGGCTCCGGAGTGCGTGGACTTTGCGGCATTCCCCGTATTGCCGGTGATATCATCCGGCCACTGTTCAACTGGTCACGATCCGATGTAGATGCGTATAACAACCACAACGGCGTAGAGGCCTTCATTGATCCTACCAATAAAGAAACAATCTATCTGCGGAATCATATCAGGCATCAGCTCATTCCGGCTGTGGCGGAAACCTTCCCAAACTTCGATCGATCTTTGAGGATGCTTGCAAAGAAGATGACCCTGGTGCGGGACTATCTGGATCAGGCCGTTTTGTCAAAGGTAGAGTGGAAGAGGGATGGTGAACGTTACCTCATTCCGTCGGCGGTCTTTGGATCGCTCCACGCAATAGAGCGTGTGGAATCGGTACGGAATCTCATAAACCGTGTCTATGTTAGTGACGGCCAAACGCTACGGATTCCTTTTCTTTCGTTTTCCAGACTTATCGATCTACCATATCTGCACAATAACGCTATGTTATTCAGAGGCTGCGGCTATAGGGTGCAAGTGCATGGCGATACCGTGGTATTCGAACCTGATATTGTTTTTGAAGGGCGAAAAGGGTATTTTAAAGTGGTATGTGGAGACGAAGACTCCGGGTGGAGATCTTCCCTCCCGGGGATTCCCCTCTGTATTGAGAAGAGTACCGGTGAGGAAAACGCGTCCATTCCCGTCGCCGCTATCCGCTTCCCGTTGCTCGTAAGATCGCGGAGAGAAGGGGACGTTATTACCGTCGGCGGCATGAGGAAGGAACTGAAAAAACTGTACAATGACTGGAACGTGGCTGCCCATGACCGTTGGAAAATTCCCGTATGTGAGGATAGGAACGGTATCATTGCGGTTTTTGGTACTCCTTTCGGTTATAAGAACATAAACCGATTTCGGGCCCCGGAGAGAGAAGAAAGCCTTTCGTATGAATTCAAGCGTTGTTGAGGAGCTGAGAGAGCTTTGAGTAATCAGGATAACAATAACTTTCACGGAAACGGGGATCAGAAACCGCCGCGTTTCAACTTTGGAAATAACAAGCTTGCCCTCTACTTCCTCATTTTTCTTGTTGTCATGTTTGTTTTGCTTTTTGCTGCGAATAATAGAAGCGGACTGAACGAGATCCCGTACTCATCATTTCTTGGCAGGCTTGAGGACGGAGAAATTGAAGAAGTAACGATACTTGGTAACGATGAAATTCAGGGGAAGCTCAAAGGCGGTTATACCGATGAAGCGACCTATTTCAAAACTACCATACCGTATTATCATGACGATCTGGTTAATTTGCTACTCGACAACGGGGTGAAAGTCACCGGCGGTGAAAAGAATGTCTCACCCTTTCAAGTGTTTCTTGAGTTCATTCCCTGGCTCATAGGTTTTTTCTTTATCTGGTTCATGTTCCGCCAGGTCCAGGGGAGCGGCAACAAAGCGTTCTCATTCGGCAGGAGCAAGGCCAGGAAATA
>CAZHXC010000034.1:8267-9379 GCA_964536145.1 uncultured Spirochaetales bacterium
TTCACCGACGTTGCCGGCCAAACCGAAGCCAAATATGAGCTGCAGGAAGTGGTGGAGTTTCTAAAAAATCCGCAGAAATTCACAAAAATTGGTGCACGAATCCCAACGGGGGTTTTGCTCGTCGGGATGCCCGGGACGGGGAAAACACTTCTTGCCCGTGCAATTGCCGGTGAGGCCGGTGTCTCCTTCTTCCATCTATCCGGTTCTGATTTTGTCGAGATGTTTGTTGGAGTCGGGGCAAGCCGTGTGCGCGATCTCTTTGAGCAGGGACGGAAAAATGCACCGTGTATTCTCTTTATCGATGAGTTGGATGCAGTCGGCAGAACGAGGGGAGCGGGATACGGCGGCGGCCACGATGAGAGAGAGCAGACGCTGAACCAGATGCTCGTGGAAATGGACGGTTTCAATACCAAAGACGGGGTTATCATCCTTGCAGCCACGAACCGGCCCGATGTTCTCGACCCTGCGCTGCTGCGACCCGGACGTTTTGACAGACAGGTTGTTGTGGATATGCCGGATGTGCGTGAAAGAGAGGCAATTCTCGCCATCCACACAAAAAAAATACCTCTTGGGGTGGATGTTGATCTCGGAAAAGTTGGTAAAGCAACACCCGGGACGTCAGGTGCCGATCTGGCAAACCTGGTGAATGAGGCCGCTCTGTTCGCAGCACGCGCGAATGAAGAGGTCGTTTCGATGAGGCATTTTGAAGAGGCGCGGGACAAGATCCTTCTGGGTGTGGCAAGAAAGTCGCGAATGATTTCTCCTGATGAAAAGAGAATGACTGCCTTTCATGAGGCCGGTCACGCGCTGTTGTATTACTACCTCGAGAATGCCGATCCATTGCACAAGGTAACCGTCGTTCCGCACGGCAGGGCTTTGGGGCTGGCGATGGCTTTGCCTGATAAGGAGATATACTCCCGGTCACGAGGCTGGCTGCTCGATCGCGTTAAGATAGCGATGGGAGGATACGTAGCTGAACAGATGGTGTACGGTGAAACCTCGACCGGCACCAAGAATGATCTGGAACAGGCGACCGATATAGCCAGAAAGATGGTTTGCGAATGGGGAATGAGTCAGAATTTGGGACCGGTCGCACTCGGTCAGGAAGAGGA
>CAZHXC010000034.1:9389-12374 GCA_964536145.1 uncultured Spirochaetales bacterium
AGATTGCCAGACACAAGGACTACTCCGAACAGACTGCACAACGAATAGATGAAGAAATCAAAAGCATTATTAAGAGCTGTCTCGACACTACCCGGGCAATCCTGGAAGAACACCGTGATCAGTTGGATCTTCTTGCGGAAACTCTCATTCTCAAGGAAACTCTCGACGATGAAGAAATACGCGCGCTGCTTGGAATACCACACAAATAGGGCCCGGCCGGGAAAACCCAAAACTGTATCGCTTCTGATATCTGTATTACTATTCCTGTTTCTTGGAATGCAGGGATGTCGTTCGGTGCATTCTTTTGGGAAAAATCCGGTTCCGCTCACTGAAGTCACAAGGGAAAAAATCGAGCAGAGTATCCTTGAAGGGAATCCCTTTGATGCCTTTCAGGATCTTGACCTGCTCAAGCGGAAGGGGACGGAGATACCTGTCTCGCAGCTCAAAGCGTTACGTCAGGATGCTTCCAAAGCGCTACAGTCGTTATTTGAAAAATCCATCGCAGAGGGTAACTATGAGAGGGCGCTTTCGGCGTACAGGTCGGCCCTTTCCCTCTCCATGGGTGACGAATATGACGGGTGGACACAGTCGCGCATCCTGAGTGAATCAGCCCTGGCCTTGCTTGAGAAAGAGGAATATGTTGCCGCCTATCTTACCTATAGCAAGGCCATCAAGTCGGGTGAGGTGGACGAGGAGAGCGCGCGACGGTTCTTAGAAAGCGCAATAGAAAACGGTTATACACCACTTGTGAGAAGTATTACAGATGCGGAGTTGGTTTCAGATGCACCTTCGGTGGAGTTGAACTCGAGCATCGCGCCGGAAAACCTCCTCCAGGGAACGGTTACCATCCTCGTCAACAGAGGAATCCGTATGGACCGCGGCGTCGGCTACCCGGACAGCGTCATCGGGAGCGGATTCTTTGTAGACCCCCGCGGATATATACTCACGAACTATCACATAATTGAGAGTGAAGTTAATCCGAGGTACGAAGGATTCTCGAGGTTGTATATTCGCCCGCATAACCGCGAAAACTTGAAAGTTCCGGCAAAGGTTATCGGCTGGGATCCCGTATTTGACATAGCGCTCCTCAAGGCGGAAATCGAGACCGGATATGTGTATTCTGTGGATGCAGATATCGATTACAGCCCCGGTGACACTATTTACGCCATAGGATCTCCCGGCGGCCTCAGAAATACGGTTACTTCCGGTATCGTATCGGCTACCGGAAGAAGGTTCCTGCAGATGGGAACAACGTTGCAGGTTGATGTGCCGGTGAACCCGGGAAACAGCGGGGGACCGCTGGTAAATAGCGATGGAGAGCTCATAGGTGTGGTCTTTGCCGGTATAGAGCAATTTGAAGGCATCAACTTTGCAATTCCCACACAGTGGATTGTGCATGCCCTTCCGGAGCTTTTCTCAGGCGGCGCCGCCGTGCACTCATGGCTCGGGTTGACAGTTGAGGAGACCGTTAGGGGGCTCGAGGTTTCGTATGTTCTTCCCGGAGAGGCCGCCGGCCGGGCAGGGATAGAGGTCGGGGATATCGTAACCTCGATCTATGGCAGTGATGTGGAAACCGTGGAACAGGTACACGAGATAACCGTTGACCTTGCACCGGATACGCTCATCGAGATGACCTGGCGTCGCGACGGTAAGCGCAATAGCGGTATTGTTTCACTCGGGCAAAGGCCCGAGTATCCATTTGACGTCGCCCGGGAAAAGGACGTTTTTACCAATCTTGTCGCGCCACTCTACGGCATGTCGATCGAAAAGGCCGGAAATTACTTCTGGGAGCCTACCTACGAAATACGAAGGATTTACTCTGGCGGTATTGCCGATGAGACCGGGCTTTCAGTGAACGATCCGCTCACCATCGTCGGTTTCGAAGTTGACGAGGAGAACCGGGTTGGTTTTCTGCAAATTGTTGTGAGAAAGAAGAAAGCGGGTTTTGTCGAGCGGGCGATACAGTTGGGTACTTATCTCGAGATCGACAATTTTATCTGAGCGTAGTCCGATGCTCTGCTCGATTGAACAAGAGTGTTCTCCTACGATATAGTGGCACTTCATGAAAACACCAAGAGACCGCATCCGTAATTTCTGCATCATTGCGCACATAGACCATGGTAAGTCCACCCTTGCGGACCGGCTCATAGAGCAAGGGAAGATAATCGAGCAACGGAATATGATGGAGCAGGTGCTCGACGATATGGATATAGAACGCGAGCGCGGCATTACAATCAAATCTCATGCGATAACTCTTCCCTATACTGATTCAGAGGGTAAGTTGTACGCACTCAACCTGGTGGATACACCGGGACACGTCGATTTCACATACGAGGTTTCCAGGGCAATTTCTTCGTGCGACGGCGCTCTCCTGCTGATAGACGCAACCCAGGGTGTAGAGGCGCAGACACTGTCCAACCTTTACCTTGCGTTGGAACATGATTTGGAAATAGTGCCGGTGATCAACAAGATCGATCTTCCCGGGGCCGATGTATCCTTTGTAAAACGACAGATCGAACACGATCTTGGGCTCGACGCGGAAAGCGCCGTACTGGTATCGGCAAAAACAGGAGAAGGTATAGAGAATTTACTCAAAGAGCTCGTCCGGGTGATTCCTCCACCGGCTGAAGAGAAGGATTGCATACTGGCTCTCATATTCGATTCTCATTATGATTCATACAGAGGCGTCATCATACACGTGAGGATGTTTTCGGGTACGCTGCGTAGCGGCGACGGCATACGCCTGATGAACGCCGGTGCCCGATACACCGTCGAAGAGACCGGTATATTCGGAATGGGGCTCGTGGAACGGGACGAATTAACCACAGGGGAGGTTGGGTATATCATCGCCGGGATAAAGACGATCTCCGATATCCGCGTTGGTGACACGATTACCGGTGCGTCTTCGCCGTGCGCTGAGCCGTTGCCCGGATTCCGTGAAATCAAACCGGTTGTGTTTTCATCGATCTACCCGATAGATACAAA
>CAZHXC010000035.1:0-1059 GCA_964536145.1 uncultured Spirochaetales bacterium
GATTACCCGCTTGAGTTTTGCCTGTACCTCGGATGCTATCTCGCCCAATCTCTCGTTTCCAATCGCCTGCATTGACTCAATTGGATTGATGGCTGCTACTTCAACGCTCCCGTCGTCCGTTTCCTGAACAATGACGCTGCAGGGCAACATCGTACCGATTTTGTCCTCGCTCAGAAGAGCCTTGTGGGCAAACGCGGGGTTGCAGGCGCCTAAGATCCTATATCTTCTGAAATCTACATCGATCTTTTTCTTGAGCGTTGCGGTAACATCGATGTCGGTAAGCACGCCAAACCCCTCGTTCTTGAGCTCCTCGGTTACCCTGCCGACAGCTTCATCAAAGCTCATCTGCAGTACCTTGTTAAAATAATACGGCATGTTTCACCTCCTTATTCAGCCGAATCGCTTTTCTCTACTTTTTTGTTGAGGTCAGCTGTCATGAAAATGATCCCTGAAACTGCAAAAAGCACGGCTACGAAGTAGAGCGTCGCGTTCATTCCCACGTATTGATATAAAGCCCCCGCAACAACCGGCGCAACGGCCGCCATCATGAATCGGGTAAAAGAGAGGATGCCGAGCATGGTGGTCGCCACCTTCTCACCGGCGATATCGAGGATAGTTGCGGTCAAAATCGAGTAATCGCTCCGTATCGATAGTCCAAGAAAGGCCAGAAGGACCGTATAAGCGACGCCTCTTCCAAACAGGGCAAGTGCTACAAGGAGAATCGCGGAATAGAAGAGCGCCGGTACAAGCACCCGCTTTCTGCCGAAACGATCGGAGAGATAGCCCATCAACGGGCTTACCGTGATACCTATCGCCCACAGCAAGCCAAAGTGAAAACCGACGGATGATGAGCTCAAACCGAGCTCTTCCTTCATAAACAGAGGAAAGAAGGTAGTGACGATATCAAAACACATACCCCGAAAACCCGCTACGATATTGACCCGCCAGATATGTGTGTGTTTCATGACTTCCCGTACGGTCCTCAGTTGAACACGCAGATCTATGGGCTCCATGATCGCCTTCACCTCAGGAACGATATCCGCTTCCCAATCCTTCTTA
>CAZHXC010000035.1:1069-8201 GCA_964536145.1 uncultured Spirochaetales bacterium
GCCGTTTGATTTTTTGCCGTTATCCCCGTTGTTGAATATCCAGAGCATCACGAAAGCCATAAGAAACGGAATAATCGCATATACCGATATAATTCCGCGCCACGAGAGAAGTCCCAGCAACACCCCCGTGATCATCGGCCCGGTAATATCACCAATGCTGCCGCCGGCGCCGTGAATAGCCATTGCGGTACCCCGTGTTTTGGAGAACTGATCTCCCAGCTCGGCGAGGGAAGGGAGGTGCCACACCGAACCGGCAACCGCCAGCGCTATCATTCCTACAATCAAAAGCCCGTAGACCGGTGAGAGGCCGACGATCAGCCAGCCGAGCGCAAAAACGAGCATGCAGACCATCATCAGCCGTCCGCGGTGATGGCGAAAGTAGTCCGATACGACGCCTCCCGGCAGGGAAGCGATACCGCTCGCCAATGTCCTGACGGTTATCAATGCACCTACCTGTACCGGAGTTATCCCGAATGTTTCCTTGACGGCGGGAATCATGACGGAGAAACTCTGCTGCATGAAATGGAAAATGCCGTGCGAAATGGAAATCATCGAAAGAACCAGATAGCTCCTTCTCCTCGACGGTTTTTCCGGGGAACCTTCAACATCCGCGGGCTTGTCTGTCATTGCTGGAACCTTTCTGTCACGCGAGTATTAGAGGATATCTTATATCTCATTTACCCGTTAGGGGGAACCGCGGCCGGTTATTTTTCGAACTCGTACTTCAAGCCCCACTCGGCCCGCATCGTATCCATCACCGCCATGATATCCCGTGTCTCCTGCAACGGAATTACGGAGCTCTCGGTAAGACCTTCATCGAGGCATCTGTGCGCTTCCTCCACCTGATAGATGAAGCCGTTCGCCGCGGTTTCCACTTTCTGAGTTTCCTTGTTTTGAATCTCATTGGTGCCGTTATGGGTATAAACGGTAAACTCTGTTCCCATCGCCAGGGGAGAGAAGAAGATGTATCCCTTGGTGCCGTAAAACGCGGCGCGGTTTTCCATTTTCAGGGCGAAGCTGGTGCCTATCTGGGCGACAGCCCCCGACGGAAAACGAAATTGGTAAAACGCCAGCTCATCCACTCCGCGATCGCTGAACCGGCACATCGAATTGATGTCCACAGGGAGCTCGTTCAGCATATAGCAGCACAGTTGTATCGGATAAATCCCCATATCGATAGTGACTCCCCCGGCAAGCGCCGGATCTTTCAGCCGTTTTTCATACTGGGGCGGTGCAAAGTTGCCAAAGCCGGCCTCTACATATCGCACCTCCCCGATGATCCCCGATTCCAGGAGCGAGCGCAGCTTGATGTAGGCGGGTAAAAACCTCGTCCAGATGGCCTCCATGAGAAACAATCCTTTATCCCGGGCCAGAGCGATAACCTCATCCGCCTCGCCGGCGTTCACCGTAAACGGCTTTTCCATCAGCACCGGCTTGCCGTGTTCCAATGCCAGCAGGGCGTTCTCCCGGTGGAAGTTGTGGGTCGTGGCCACATAGATGATATCCACCGATTCGTCGTTGACCAGTTCTTTATACGATCCGTACCGGGGCACATCCTGTTCTTCGGCAAATGCCTTTGCCCGTTCATCGCTTTTGGAACCGATAAAATAAAGCTCGGCCCTCTCCGACTGCTTCAAAGCATCGGCCATCTTCCTCGCAATCACCCCTGCGCCAATAATGCCCCACCTGTATTTTTCCTTCATGGTTACCTCTTTCAGTTATATAGTATCGCCATTGTACTCCGCCGGAGGGAAAGCTCCAAGGGAACAGTGGGCCGGCCGCGCGGTCCGGTCGTGCCGATTGCGCCGGTCGCGCGAGCCACCCGGCGCCGACGCCTACCGCCAATCTTTCATTGACGAGGTGCATAGGAGCTTCTATCATTCACCTACCAAGAACAGGAGAACCCTATGAGTACGGAATATCACGGATGCAGTATCGGCACGCCGAAAGAAAAGCTCGATACACCCGCGTTGTGTATCGACATCGAGCTGATGCAGAAGAACATAAAGCACATGGCAGATCACCTTCAGGGGACCGGTGTGAGCCTCAGACCGCACACCAAGACACACAAGAGCCCGATCATTGCAAAGATGCAGGTTGACGCGGGAGCTATCGGTGTCTGCTGTGCAAAGCTCGGGGAGGCTGAAGTGATGGCTGAAGCCGGCATTCCGGGTATTCTTATCCCCAACCAAATCGTCAGCCGCCAGAAAATTACCAGGCTTGTTAATCTCGCCGCGTGGACTGATGTGTGCGTGGCGGTTGATGACCTGAAAAACATAGAGGACCTCGACAACGCCGCAGGCGCAAAAGGTATACGATTGCAGGTGATCGTCGAAATGGATGTCGGGATGAGCCGGTGCGGTGTGAGGACCGTCGAATCAGGTCTTTCCCTCGCCCGTGAGATCACGAAGAGAAAGAATCTCATCTTCAAAGGCATTATGGGTTATGAAGGACACACGGTCACGAAGATGCCCTATTCGCAACGCGAAGAGCTCGCGCAATCGAGCCTTGCAAAGCTGATCGAGTACGCTGAAGCGCTCAAAAAGGACGGTATGCCGCCACAGATGGTGAGCGGTGGAGGAACAGGAACCTACGCTATCACGCCACATATCAAAGGTATGACTGAGATCCAGGCAGGCTCCTACGCCACCATGGATGCGAAGTACCGGAGCGTGGAAATCACCGATTTTCACCGTGCAATGACGTTACTCTCTACTGTCATCAGCGTACCCGATGCCGACCATGCGGTCTGCGATATCGGGCTGAAGAGCGCCACCGGCGAGTTTGGCCTCCCGGTAATCAAAGAGCCTGAAGGATGGAAGCTCACTGGCCTCTCCGAGGAGCACGGAAAGCTCGAGCGGGACGGCGGCGCGCCGCTCCACCCCGGAGACGTTATCGAAATATATCCAAGCCACGGATGTACAACCATCAACCTCCACGACCGCTACTTTGTGCTTCGCCGTGGTCTTCTCGAGGCAATCTGGCCCATCGCCGCCAGGGGGAGATTCCGCTAGGGTGCTCGGTGAACTGATCGCCCTTGGAGCAGCGCTTGCCATTGCGGCAAGCGCGGTGTTTGCCAGATCGCTGGCAGTTTTTATTACCGCCCGTCCGCTCCAGACCATGCGCGCCTGGGTTGGCGCTATATTCCTCTTTATCGCGATTCCGATTATCGGAAAAGCCGATGAGGTGTTTGCCGTTCCGCCGCATCTGATTGGACTCATGGCGGCATCGGCATTTCTTGGCGTTGCACTGGGTGACACTCTCTACATGAGAACGCTGAGCATGGTAACGGCCTCCAGGTCATTCCCCACGGTACGGGGCAGCCAAATTTTATCCACGTTGCTGGTAGCCTCGCTTCTGTTTGACGAAGAGGTTACCTGGGCCACCGGGCTCGGAGCTCTCATGATTCTTGGAGGCGTCTATTTCGCCGCCTTTGCCGGTGCTCGCGCCCGGCGCCGTACACCAATTGAAGCGGTGCCTGTCACAAAGTGGATTTTTCTTGCAATGGGGGCCGGCCTCTGCTGGACAAGCTCCTTCTCCTTTATGAAGTTTGTCCTGCTGGAGGTTGATGCGGTGGTTGCGCAAACATTCAGGCTGCCCATTGCGGCACTGATATTGACGGCGATGTCTGTCCAGGCGGGAGAAAAAAACCGACTGCGGGTTTTCGACTACAAGAGAAAGACCCTGGTATCGGTAATTATATGCGGGATCCTCAGCTATGGCTTAGGCGTGGTTCTCGAGTTATACGCAGTCAAGTTCGCCGGAATGGCCAAAGCTGCGGTACTGACATCCTGGACCCCGCTGTTTATTCTGTTCCTGTCCGCTCTGTTCCTCCATGAAAAGATAACATCGAGGCTTGTGCTTGGAACCTTGCTGTGCTCCGGTGGGACGGTGGTCCTAATGGTCTTCTAAATGTTCCTCAGGAAGAATGCCTGCCGCCATTGCGTTAAAAAAAACGGTATTCCCGCACGATTTGCACGTGATGGCAACGAGGGGGATGGCGGTATTCTCTTCAGGATCCTGGCCCGGTGAACCCGTCTCACGAATCTCAAACACCATCTCGAGCAGGTTCCATGAGGTGTTTTTGCAGACGGCACAGATTTTAGGATCCGGCCAGACCGATTCAAGAAAATCGAGAGTTTTTGTTGTTTGTTCCTCAGACAGTTTCAAACGTATAGCTCCAATCAGGTGAGGTCCACCTGCTCGCACACCGACGCGGGAACCCACCGTAACGCAAACGTATCGTTTGCAATAAGAAGATAGGTGTTGTCAGGATCGGTGATGTTTGATCCCATCTTTCTCCCGTTCGCCGCCGTCCACAGTGCAAGCACAGGGTAAGCGGTATTCTCTGATGTCCCGTATTCTGCGATATTCTTCTTTACGTTAATGCTGAAATTTCTGAAATGCATCTTGCTCCTCCAATGTAGTATTTACAACTGATACAAGCAACATTCATGCCAAACGCCACCGAGGTGTTTGGCATGAATGTTGCAAATATGATATTAATGAGCGATAAACCACTTTTGGCAGATGAGCGACCGAGACCGGTTGGCGACGAAGTGAAGGCATTGAACCGTGACGCCTTGATGATGAGAAGCAATCCGGTATCACGTGACAAGAGCTCCAATTCGGTAAGAAAAACGAGCGGAAGACGAGTAATCACCGTCAGGCTCGATCCCGGGGACTACTCGAGATTGAAGAATGCGGTGAATGCGACATCCGGCGTTACCGAACAGAGCTTTTGCGAGGAGGCAATCCTCAAAGCCCTCGAGGAGATGGAGGAAGAGCACGGTGGACCGTTTCCTCCCGCCCGGCAAAAACGCCCGATGAATCAATCACCCTCGAGGCATGTCATTGACCTCTACGTGTAATTAGCTCCCATCAACGTGAACTTTGTACCCGCCTGGCGCATATAGTAACGGGCGCCGCTACTCATCTCACTCTCCGCGGCTTTGCAGCGCTTTGATTGAGCTCTCGTACTGTCTCAGCTTTGAAACAACTTTTCCGGATATGCTCTCTTCCGGATACTCACCCTTTTCATCAGCCTCACCCGCCGGAACTCCGGTAAGAATCTCAATACCCTCATCTACCGTCTCCACGGCCCAGATATGAAACTTCCGATCGCTCACCGCATCGATAACATCCTGTCTCAGCATGAGATTTTGCATATTGGACTTTGGAATCAACACTCCCTGCTCGCCGGTCAATCCTTTCATCGAGCATACGTCAAAGAAACCTTCTATCTTCTTGTTGATACCGCCAACCGCCTGTACTCTGCCGAATTGGTTTACCGATCCGGTTACCGCGATTTGCTGCCTGACGGGTACTCCCGCCAATGCCGAGAGCACCGCGTATAATTCGGCGGAGGAGGCACTGTCCCCTTCAACACCCTCATAGCTCTGCTCGAAGACCAGCCTGGCGGTGAGGGTGAACGGCCTTCCAAAGGAGTATTTGGAGGAGATATACCCGGATAAAATGAGAACTCCCTTGCTGTGAACCGGCCCTCCCAGCTCGACCTCTCTTTCCAGATCGACAATTCCCTCACGGCCCGCTCCTACCGTTGCGGTAATCCGGTTCGGACGGCCGAACTCGTAATCACCAAGCATAATCACCGAAAGGCCGTTCACCTGCCCGACAGCCTCTCCCGTCACATCGATCAGAATCAGTCCCTGGTCTATGGCCTCCTGTACTTTCTCCTGGAGGAGGTTGGAACGGTACACCTTTTCATCGAGGGCTTTCTGGATATGTTCGGCGGTGATGTAATCATCCTCGTTTTTTGAGCTCCAGTAGTTGGCCTCTCTGATGGCGTCTCCGATAGATCCAAAGTTTGTCGAAAGTTTTTCCTGATGACCGGCAAGTCTGCGTCCGTATTCAAGCAATCTCGCGACTCCGGAGGTATCGAGATGACGCACTCCCTCTTTCCCGCAGAAGGTGCAGATAAACCTCGCAAAATCACCGGCGTTGCCGTCATCACCATCCATGCGTACGTTGTAATCCGCCTTTATCTTGAACAGCTCGGGGAAATCGTTATCGTAGGCGTGCAATAGATAGTAGAACAGAGGCGGGCCCACGATGACGACCTTTGTGTCCAGCGGTATCGCCTGTGGCCTCAAGGTTTTGATGCTGACAAGCCCGAATTGTTCGCTGAGCTCTTCTATCCGTATTTCACCGCCTCTCAATGCCCGCTTCAGCGCGTCCCAGCTGTACGGATTTCGAAGTATGTCTTCCGCCTGAATTACGAGAAAACCACCCGAGGCACGGAGCAGTGATCCGGCTTTCAACAGCGTAAAATCGGTACTCACCGCTCCCATCTGCATCTCTTTTTCGATGCGGCCAATCAGGTTTACATACGTCGGATTCATCTCCGAAACCAACGGAGCGCCATCCCGGTTTTCATTGTTGACAATTACATTCACCCGGTATTTTCGAAGCACCTGTTTGCGGGCCATCTCCATCTGGTTTTGCAGCTGCGGATTTCCCTGCTGCTGATCGCCACCCATGAGAGGCATCTTAATGTCATCAATATTGTCTATCACATCCTGTTTTATCGCTTTCAGATGCTCAACAACATCGCTATTGTCATCATACTTCTCAACAAGGTCATCTATGATCCCCCCCACAACGTTCATAACAACCTTTTGATCGAGGTCTTTCAGGCTCTCCTGCCCTTCCTTCTGGAGCCGCCGTATCTTCTTCGTGGCGTCATTGATTTTATCCATGAGCTCCTGCTGCTTCTCGCGGATTTCACGTTGCTTTTCCTCCGGGAGGGATTGAAAGTCCTGATCATTGATCGGCTCACTCTCTTCGTTCAAAGGCAATAGAGCGACACCCATCGGCGTCATCTGCATGGCAAACCCTTCTTCCCGGGCCTCCTTCCCTATTTCGTCAAAAATCTCCTTCCTCTTCTGATTGACATCGTTGAGCTTCTCCTCACGTTGCGATGAATACGAGTCGCTCTCAAAAGATTCCACCAGGTCTGTCTGAAGGCTTTCGATGAAATCATCCAAATCACCTTTGAAAGCGGTACCTTTTCCCGCCTCGAGCCGAATGGCCTTTGGCTCATACGCATCATCAAAGTTGTGAACGTAACACCAATCAGGCGGTGTTTTCCGGGTTGCCGCAACGTCTGAGA
>CAZHXC010000035.1:8211-10093 GCA_964536145.1 uncultured Spirochaetales bacterium
CAATGCCCGAAGGCCCCGCTACATAGATATTGAATCCCTCTCCGTCCATCTGCAGACCGAACTGCAATGCCTGCACCGCCCGTTCCTGACCGATAATTCCGGTCAGCCTCTCGAGTTGACTCGTATCATCAAATTTCAGGGAATCCGGATCGACGGTTTTCCGCAATGAATCAGCTTTCAGTTCCATGCTCATACTTTTTTTACTCCTTCAACAAACTGCTTTTTAATCGAACGGCTTATCCAAACCACCGCGGGTTAAGGATTTGCTCAAACCTCCGTCACCCTCCAGATCAAGCTTCATAGACAGAAACCGCAGCATGTCCTTGAGCGACAGTACTCCGGCAAGCTTACCGTTCCGGGTAACGATCAACCGGCTGTTGCCGGTCTGATTCATCCGCTGCAGGGCAACGGTTGCGTCTTCATCCGCATCAATACTGTTTTTCTCATCACACTTGTGATAGATCTCTCGTACGGTTCTATCTTCCCATTCATCACGGGAAATGGACTTCACATCCCTGGTGTTAACGCAGCCCATCAACTCCTCATTCCGGGCAACCGGAAACATCTTGTAGTGATATTGGTAGATGTACTCCTCTACGAGTCTTTCGATTGGAAAGTCAGGATCAACTGCCACCGCTTCCTCGTTCATAAAACGCGACACCGGCTCACCTTTCAGCGTTTCGAACATCAGCGTTCTCTGATACGACATGCGTGATGCGTTTCTTACAAAGAAACCGATGAGTATCCACCACAGACCGCTTAAGAATACACCGGTGAAAAACAGAGAGAATATGCCGAGCACAATAAGAAATATCCCGAATCCGGAACCGACGCCCGAAGATATTCGCGTAGCCCATTTCAGATTGCCTTTCCATTTCCAGAGAGCGGACCTGAGCACGCGCCCGCCGTCTAGAGGAAAAGCCGGGACCAGATTGAAGACCGCAACGATGAAATTGATGTCCCGCAGATATCTGATCACACCTAAAACCGCGAGCGGCCATCCGGTTCGCCTTCCAACGTAGTACAGCAGAAAAAATACAGCGCCGATAAACAGACTCGAAAGCGGACCGGCAATTGACATGTAAAACTCGGCCCTGGGACTCGGAGGCTCTTCATCCATCTGCGCGACGCCCCCGAATATCCACAAAGTTATGCTCCGTATCGGCAGCCCAAACCGGCGGGCTATCATGGAGTGTGAGAACTCGTGAGCCACAATCGAGAAGAATATACCCACTGCGCCTACTACACCCATGATCCAATAGGTAGTCTGACTCAAGCCTGTAAAGTCCGAGGGGAAATAGCCCCTTGCGAGAGACCAGGCTATGAGAAACGCCAATACGAGCCAGGTTATGTTCAGCTTTACTTCAAAACCGAAGAGTTTAAATAGTGTAATTCCTCCACCATTCATATGTGTAATCTCCTTATTTGGACAGGTGTCATCTCAGCGGATCTTGTGTCCGTCGGATTTGAACAGATCTGTGGGCTCGAGCATATACCGGTTTCGCGAAGGCCGGTCCTGCTCATCCACAACAAGATAACCGATCTTCCAACTATTCTCATTGATCATGAGATCCACGATTTTCCCCAATTTCTTTTCAGAGTTTGTGAGCACTCGACCTGAAAGCTCCGTGAACCTTACCAGGTGCGTTTCCGTCTCAGGCTTTGATTCCGGGGTTATCACGAGCTCGCGCAATTTTGGGTTTTGAAGCGATTGGGGACTATCGGTAGTCCCCCAGTCGCCCGACCCGGGCCAATAGGCGCTTAAACCGTAATAGTCGTTAATCATCGTTTCGAATTCACGAGTGAGCGGTTCGTCCACTCCAATAGCAGGACTCTCCCACAACTGCTTGTACGAAAGATTTACATAGACAACCTTTTCGTT
>CAZHXC010000035.1:10103-12241 GCA_964536145.1 uncultured Spirochaetales bacterium
GTTTGGATTCTTTGCGGTCACAGATATCGGCGACACCAGTGCGTACTCAACGGACTCCTGATCTTTCAAAACAGCATACAGATAACGGACAACCCATTGAGAGGTATCGACATACACTTCCTCGAGATCGCACTGCTTGCAGTCGACTGTATGCACGGAGAATTGATGGAGCCTGCGGCAACTCAAAAACATGACATATCCCTTACGGATATGAGAGCAAAAAGAGTGCCAAGCTACAGGTTGTACTTCTTTAATTTATTGTAGAACCCCTTCCGGCTCAAACCAAGCATTCGTGCGGCGTCACCTTTGTGACCGCGCACCTGTTTGAGCGTTAGCATGATGAGCTCCCTTTCGGCCTCTTCAAGTGTCATTCCGACCTTCACCTCGCCCCTGTCACTGTCCGATTTAGAAGGATGTGTTTCGCCGTTCAATAGGTCAGGCGTGATGATGTCTCTGTCTGCGTTTATTACAGACCGGATGATTGCGTTTTCAAGCTCGCGAACGTTTCCGGGCCAGAGGTTATCGTTGAGACACCGCTTTGCCTCCTGAGAGAAGCCTCTGATATCTTTGGCAAATTCTTTTGCATATCTTTTAGAGAAGGTTTCGGCGAGCACCATGATATCACCACGTCGTTTTCGAAGCGGCGGCATATAAATGGAGAATATATTCAGTCGATAGTAGAGATCCTCGCGGAACTCACCGGAGGCGACCGCATCAGCGAGGTTAATGTTTGTTGCCGCGATAAGCCTGACATCGCAGGTGATATACGATGTCCCGCCGACACGCCTCACTTTCTTGTCCTCGATTGTCCTGAGCAGGGCGATTTGCGTCTGCTCGTCAATAGTACCGATTTCATCAAGGAACAGAGTCCCGCCGCTCGCCGTCTCAAAAAGTCCCTTTTTCCGCGATACCGCGCCGGTGAAAGCGCCTTTTTCATGACCAAATAGCGTACTTCCCACAAGTTCCTTGGGAATGGCGCCCATGTTTATCGGGAAAAAGAGCTCGTCAGGCTTGTTGCTCGCCCGGTGAATCTCCATAGCAACCATGTCTTTGCCGGTTCCGGTTTCCCCGGCTATGAGGACGGGTACATCGTACTGAGCCACTTTCTCGATTTGACGGTAAACCCGGCGCATCACCTGAGATTTGCCTATAATGTCGCCAAACCGGTCGCGACCTTTTTTTTCCAAAGTCCCTCCTTAACGTTGCGGCAACAAAGCGGCTAGCAATCGCTAAGGAGGTATTTTTACATTTTTAGGCTACATGGGCAATCACACAGGCGTTTATACTCTGTTCAGCCTGTGCAGTTTTTACTCATACGAGAAAAATCTACATCATTTGAGCTCGGGTGATTCTTTTATCTCATCCTTTGTCATATGAATGTACACGTTTGACTCGGTCCAGATAATGTCGTCGATCCGAGCCGGAGCGACCGTCACTACCTTGCCGGGCAGCCAGTTTCTCGTATCCACGGCGACATGCTGCACACCCCAGGTCTCTCTATCGATTATGAAGTCCTCAATGTGCCCAATCGACCCGTCATCGGCCTTGATGTGGTAACCGATTACCTCGTTGACGCTTCGAAGATGCGACTCATCGGTATCGCCTTCCTCGAGCGCTTTCTCCTCTTCCTCGGGCGGTAACGCCGTTTTTGCAAATACCGCGGGGCTCATCGCGCCACCCCATAGGCCGCTGCCGGCCCAGTAAATGGGGATTTGGAAGTATTTGGAATACTCTATCTCGAAGCGTCTGGAGACGGGTTGTTTCAAAGAAGCATCCGGGCTCTCAGCGACGCCCTGCTGCGTCAAGTTAACAAATACCGTCGACTGATCATCATCTATGCTCTGAATCGAAAGCGGCGATATGAGGATCCAACGCGGTGTAGTCCATTCGCCTGTCCTGCAGATCAGGTATCGGACAGTCCACCTTTCGTCATCAAAATACAGGTCGCTAACCTTTCCTATATCTCCATCAATCCCCTTGACATCGCTTCCTATGAGTTCCGTTGCTCGCCAGGTCATTTTCTACCTCCTTTTGGCCGGATTCCTGCACATATAATAGCAAATAGCATGCCAGTCAGGGTATCTCGCCGGGAGTTGCTAAATCGTGCAACCCTTCTTACTATATTATATAGGACGGGC
>CAZHXC010000036.1:0-4521 GCA_964536145.1 uncultured Spirochaetales bacterium
AGCTGAAATGATGGAGCCCGAGTTCGTAAGGCGGTGGGGGACCTTTGGATACACCGAAAGCGTCGATTATCTCAGCTATCAAAACCGCATCGGTACTACTCCGATTGTTACGATCGCGCGCGCCGTATTCGGCGACTACAGAACCGACCTGCTTATACCTACGGACATAGTAAATGAGATCCTCGCAACACCGGAAAACCGGGAACTGATACGGGAGGGGCGTATTCTTGTTATATGCGATCTCCCCCCCGCCAAAGTGCCCTGAGTGGAACGTGTGTGTTATTGACTAACGAGAGCTTATATGCTGTAAATGCATCTACCCAATGCGCGTAACCAGGCAAATCTGTACATACATCATATTTCTCGCCGCGCTTTTCGGTTGCTCGGGGAGAAATGAAGGCTGGGGGGTTCTACTCTGGTCTCCCGACGGCTCGGCATATGACACAGGTCAGATAGTGCTTGTTTCCGATGTTTCCAAGCTCAATAATACCTACGATATTCGCGCAGACAAGCGGGAGCCCACCGAGACGGTGGAGCAATGGCGAATAGCCTTTTTCAAGAGAAAATCTACGGCTGAAGAATACCAGGATGTCTTTTCAGAATACGCGAATCTCTATGCGGTCACCTCCCGGGACGGACTTGCGGTGTGGGCCAAACGGAGTACTGACGCCAAGCGGACGTATAAATTGCGTGAAGGGGAAGTGTCCAAAGTACTGTCGAGGGATGATGAGAAATCGGTGGCAGGCGGATTCGAGGGCTATTGGTATCTATTGCTCACCGCGGGCGGGGTGACCGGGTATTCCTTCGACAAGTATCTGGAAGTCTTATCAACTGAACAGCTGTCCCTGATGGAATCTCCTGAAGAACGTGATGAGTTCCTCGAGTATTTCCTCTCGTCAGTCTTCAGACCAAAGTACTACAAGTATATGCTCGAAGACAACCGGATCGATCTGAACAGGTTTCTGCCGGACTACGGTGTGTTCCCTGAGCCGGAAAACGGGGAGATTCACATTGTCACCGAAAAACATGCCTCCACGATTGAATATACGAGCATCTCCCGTGTGACGAAAAATACCTACGCTTTCGAAGAATCGACGCTCCTTTTGATAGTGAAAAACCCCTATGAGGTGAACTTGCAGTATTCGGACCAGGGCGTCCAGTACAGCGAGGAGTTTGTCCGGATAGACCAGGATATCGATCTACTCATCATAGAAGAGACCGAGCGCCGTGAGGGATTATTTGAAAACTTGTACGAGCTGGGGAATCTTCTCTCCAGCTCCGCTTACGGCACGATCACGCTTTTTGAAAACGGCGAGTTCCTGTGGGAAGGCTATGAACGGCTCGTTCCCGGTGTTATCGATCCCGAGGCAGGGGAAACCGGGCGGATCGATTTCCGGTTACACCTCGGTTCTGAGCTTGCTGAAGCATACGACGGAGCCATCTCGTTTGTCTTTGACTCAACGGAAGTAGTAGATTTTCTCTACACCTTGGAGAATCAGGGAATTCGGTTCAAATATCTCGACTACCAACCGGGTAAGGAACCTCTCCTTGTCAAGGATGATGGTACCTCCCCAATTGTGATATTTTTCAGGATTTCCACTACCGAATCGGAATAATCGCTGTTAGATGAGATACCTGCAAATCGCACATGTCAATCATGCCTTTGGAAACAGGGACGTGCTCAAGGATGTTTCGCTTTCGCTCGGACCGGGTTCTAAAACGGCGTTAACCGGAGACAATGGAAGCGGCAAGACAACCCTTCTCAAAATCGCTGCCGGTCTGCTGACCCCGGATTCCGGAAGAATCATCAAGCCAAGACAATCGGTGCTTGCCTATCTCCCTCAGTCCGGTGTCGTTCATAGAGGGTCGACACTGATGGAGGAAGCGGCGTCTGCGTTTAACCGGTTTGATTTACTTATCGAAGAAAAAACAGAGATTGAGGCGTCTCTTGAGAAGACATCGGAGAATGATGACGGGCTCGACTCGATGCTCGAGCGCCACTATGAGATTGAAGAACTTCTTCTCGATGCGGGCTACTACCGGAGGGAAGAGCAGATACACAGGATCCTCACCGGCATCGGATTTACAGAGACAGACTTCAACAGGGATACAAATGAGTTCTCAGGCGGCCGGCAGATGCGTATCGCTCTTGCCAAAGTGCTTCTGGAACAGCCCGATGCGCTGCTTTTGGATGAACCTACCAACTACCTGGATTTGGAAGCTCGCAACTGGCTCGAGGAGTATCTCCTCTCCTATTCGGGTTGCCTCATTGTGGTATCCCATGACAGGTACTTTCTCGATTCAACCGTAGACACCGTGGCCGAACTGTGGAACAGCCGTTTGAGTACCTACACCGGCAATTACACGACGTACGAAAAAAAACGGGCGGCAGAACTCGATTCGATAATAGCAGCGTACAGAAAGCAGCAGGAAGAGATAGCAAAAATGGAGGACTTCATTCGCCGCTTCCGATACAACGCCTCAAAAGCGGCACTCGTGCAGAGCAGGATTGCTCAGCTCGAGAAGATGGAGAGGATTGAAATTCCTGAGAGCCTCAAACGGATTCACTTCACCTTTCCAAAAGCCCCACACTCGGGAAAACGCGTGGTCAAAGTGGAGGGTCTGACGAGGTCATATGGAGATACCGTTGCGCTCAACGATGTCTCGTTCGAGCTTGAGCGAGGCGAAAGACTCGTTATTGCGGGTGTCAACGGTGCAGGCAAATCGACGCTTATGCGTATCCTCGCAGGCGAGGACTCGCAATATACCGGAATGGTACAGTACGGTACGGATGTTCAATACGGATACTTCTCGCAGGAAAACGACGAACTCGACCCAGGCGCAACCGTATATGAAGAAGCCGAGAGCTCAGCGCCTATGGAGCTTGTCCCAAAACTGCGCAGTATTCTTGGTGCTTTTCTTTTCAGAGGAGATGACATCTACAAGCGAACATCGGTATTGAGCGGAGGGGAGCGTTCCCGTCTTGCGCTTCTCAAGCTCCTGCTTCGCCCGAAGAACCTGCTCATACTCGATGAACCGACAAATCACCTCGATATGGCCTCCACACGCGTGCTCATGGAGGCGCTCAAAAAATTCGACGGCACGGTGATCTTTGTTTCCCATGACCGGCACTTCATCGAGGGAGTGGCGACCCGTGTCCTGGAGCTCGAAAAGGGTGTGGCAAAAAACTATCCCGGTGACTACAGCTACTACCTCTGGCGAAAGGAAAAAGAACTGGAGGAGACCGACGAACCGGTTGACCGGGACAACCGGACGGGGGAGCAGAAAATCTCCCAACTGGAGCGTGAGGAGCAAAAGAGAATCAAAGCCAGGCTCAAAAAAATCGAGAATGATGAACAGGCGCTCATAGAAACTATGGAGACCCTGGACGCACGCCACAAGCAACTCATTGCTGAGATGGCACAACCGGAGGTGTATGTAGACGGTGAACGCGTGCGCGCGCTGAAAGAAGAGGTTGAGGAAATCGAAAGAGAGCTACAGCAGCTTTCAGAAGAATGGAAAAACCTCGAGCACGAACGTGATGCTGTGAACCTTGGCGGTTGAACCAAGGTAGCATATGCAGGCCAGGCCAAATCACCTGGCGGCAAAAACACCAGGGTTCCGCGCCTTACAAATTGATTAAATACTCAACCCCATAGTACCTTAGCGATAAGATGAAAATCACCTCATGGAATGTAAACGGTATTCGTGCCGCTTCCCGTAAGGGTTTTTTGACGTGGCTCGAGGCCTCGGGATCGGACGTTGTGTGTATCCAGGAAACCAAAGCATCGCCGGAGAACCTTCCGGACGAGATCATAAACGTTCCCGGTTATTCTTCCTACTTCAGAAGTGCTGAAAAAAAGGGCTACAGCGGCGTGGCCGTCTACACAAAGGTCCCGCCTGCAAACATCACAACCATCGGCATCCCCGAGTTCGATAACGAAGGCAGAACGCTCGTTGCAGAGTTTCCAAGTCTCACGGTAATCAGTGCATACTTTCCCAACAGCAGGGACGGCGGAGCGCGATTGGCATACAAACTCGAGTTCTGCAATGCGATGCTCGAATACTGTTCGCGGCCGGCGAAAGACAACGTACCTTTTGTTCTGTGCGGAGACTACAATATTGCACACAAACCAATTGACCTGGCCCGGCCAAAGGAAAACGAGGGATCTGCGGGTTATTTGCCCGAAGAGCGCGCGTGGATGGATACTTTTCTCTCAAGCGGATTTGTGGATACATTTAGAATGTTCAATGGAGAACCCGGGAACTATACTTGGTGGTCATACATAACCAGAGCGCGGGAGCGGGATATCGGCTGGCGTCTCGATTACCACTGCGTACCGGAAAGCTTGAGAGAAAGGGTCACCGGAGCAGGGATATTGAAAGACGTTATGGGGTCTGATCACTGTCCGGTGACGGTCGATATACAATGAGAGGTTAGAGGGTTGAAAATAAGGATACGATACAATGCGCCGGTAACCTTGAGCTTTGCTCTGATTGCCACACTCATACTTGCAGCGG